>JBGTFX010000025.1:0-6816 GCA_041747055.1 Balneolaceae bacterium | reverse complement strand
AAATGGCCTTCGAAGAGAATCAGGGATTTGAGATCCAACTCCTCCGTTTTCACCTGCATAATCAATAGACTGTATACTGCGTCCACTTGGAGTTAAGTATTTAGATATCGTAAGCTTTAAAGAGGTATTATAACTAAGAGGCCGAATGGTTTGAACCAATCCTTTCCCAAAACTACTTTCACCTATAATAACGGCACGATCCAAATCCTGAAGTGCTCCTGCAACCACTTCGGATGCACTTGCGCTCCCGCGGTTCATTAAAATAATGATGGGTAGATCATCAAAAATTGCCGGTTCTTCCGTCACATAAACTGCATTTTGTGCATCTAAACGTCCTTGAGTTTCAACAACAGTCACTCCCGGTTCTACAAATTTATCAACTATTTCAACCGCTTCATTTAATAAGCCACCCGGATTATTGCGTAGGTCAAGGATTAAACCTTTTAGCCCGCCTTGTTCAACTGATTGTAAAAGTAAATCTCGCACTTCTTCACTAGACTGCTGACCGAAACGGGAAAGTTGTAAATAAAGCAGATCGTTATTTTCACCAACTTTATCTGTAAAAGAGATGTTTTTTACTTCTATGCGCTCTCTTTCAAGTTTGTAAGAAGTAATACGATCAGTACCAGATTTTTTAATTTCTAATGTAACCGTAGTACCTGCATCACCAACCGTTAACTGCTGAACCTCATCAAGTGCAAGCCCCTTTGCAGAGACGCCGTTTATTGAAATTAAAATATCACCGGGACGAATTCCGGCCCTGTCTGCCGCATACCCTTCCATGGGCGCAATAACCACAATTTCATCACCCCTGTAGCCTACTTCAATCCCTACGCCCCCATAACTTCCGGTAGATAGTATTTCCATCTCTTGCTGTTCTCCTTCAGCGATGAAAACTGTGTATGGATCTAAATTATTCAGCATTGCGTCAATGCTGCTTTTCATCAGCTTTTCAGGTGCAACTTCATCTACATAAAGAGTTGCAACCTCTTTATATACATCTCCAAAAATGGTGAGTTGTTTTTTGATTTCGAAATAAAGGTCACCTGTTCGAACCAACGCAACGGATGAAAATAAAAATGCCACAACGAGTGTGGCATAAAGTATTTTTGATCGAATGTTCATTTACTTTTTTATCTGGCTGGAATTGTCAGCGTTTGTCCGGCATATATAGTTGAACCGCTTAAATTATTGGCTCTTTGAATTGCCGAAACACTCACGCCATGTCTGTTTGCTATACCTCCTAACGTTTCATTTCTGCGAACAGTATATGTATATGATTCACCTGAAGAGGATGAGCTGCCACTCACATTTAAATTGAATATATCTACCCCCTGGCGCTGCTGACGCTCTAAATCCTGTTTACTGCTAAAGGTTAGATCATCAAGCCGTTTATAATAATCGCTGCGATTCGATGGCACATGAACAGTTAATCTTTGTCCCACTCTTATGGTATTGCCAATTCCATTCCATGCTCTTAACTGCCATGCACGTACATCAAACCACTCAGCAATATGACCAATAGTATCTCCACTTTTTACAGAATAGGAAACAGGACTGGTATTTGGTGGAGCCTGTACTTCTTGTGAACTGGTTCTGCTTGCAGTTGTTCTGCTGCCGGGTTGGTTGGACGGACGATCTGCAGTAATTTCTTCCATTGAACCAGGTGCAATTGGAACAACTATTCGTTGCCCCGGATGAATCATGCTGCTTAAATTCTCATTGGTTTCGAACAAAGATCGTACAGATGTACCATATCTTCTGGCGATGAAACCAAGTGTTTCTCCACTTGCAACTGTGTGCATGGTAATTTCATCTGCACGTTGATCACGAGGTATTTCTTTATAAGCAATTAAGAATCGTTCTGCTGTTCCCTGTGGAAGCTTAAGTGGGTAACCGCCATCACCCGGAGGTGTTGCCCATCTTAATAACTCGGGATTGTAATCTTTCAATTCTTGTGTTGTAATTCCGGCAGCTTCGGCCAAAAGGTCCAATGGCATAAGTCCGTCTACCCTGGCAATATCATAGGTATAACGTTCGCCGCCATAATTTTTTTCAAATCCAAACTCTTCCGGATTCATCGCAATCATAGTCGCTGCGATAAAGCCCGGCACGTATCCTCTGGTTTCCCGCGGCAGATGTGGAAAAGCTACCCAATAATCTTCTGTACCACCGCCTGCACGGATAGCACGACGAAGTCCACGAGGGCTGATATTATAACCGGCCATTGCGAGATGCCAATCACCCCAAACATCATGTAAATCTTTCAAGTGGCGCGCGGCAGCCCGGGTTGATTTTACCGGATCACGACGTTCATCGATCCACCAATTTACTTCCAATCCATACATGGAACCTGTTGCCCGTATAAACTGCCAAAGTCCAACAGCTGAAGCCCAGCTTCTGGCGGTTGGAACCAGGCCACTTTCAATCATAGACAGGTGAATTAGCTCGAGGGGTGTTCCCTCTTCTTCAAAAATTTCTTTCATCATTGGAAAGTAGTACTCTGATCGTTGTAACCACCTTTCCATAACTTCAGGCCTTCGCAGAGTATAATACATCAGATGACGATTCACATGCTGGTTCTGTACAAGTGGCACGGAAGTGCGGCTAAAAGTAAGTCCATCAGGTAAATTATATCCTTCTGCTATCCATTCGTCTTTTTCAGCAAAAAGTTCATTTTGAACCACGAAAATATCACCTTCTACCTCATTCATGGGTTCAGAAATCGAATAAAATTCACGGTATTCTGCCATCACACTTCTGTAAAGAGCTGCAAAACGATTATCGCTTTGAACCTCCGGGAAATCATCCATCAGTGATTGAATAGCGGCGAATGCATCATTTATATGATTTTCGGCCTGTACCAGATCATTTTTTACCTGAGCATCAATGGCTAGAACATGCATCCTGTATACATCGGCGATTCTTACCATGGTATCTTTTTCTAATTCATTCGGTTCACGCGGTACAGAACTCTCAATGTCCTCCTGTTGTTCGTCAACCAATGGATTTGTATAGGGTAGTAATTTCTTAGGTGGATCAATCTCTTTTACATTGTTAGTACCTTGTTGAGCATTGGCAAAATCACAAAAAAAGAAGACGATGAGAAGTAGGTAAATATGTTTCATAAATTCTTATAAACCGAGCTAATGTGGACTTGTGAGAGAATGTCTAATAATCAATACTTAATTGGGAAAACGCAAAAAATCTTTATGGCTAAAGCACATTTTTTTTTTAGAATTCGATGCCTGTCCATTTCTGAACAATAGGCCATCTTCTTCCTGAACCAAATGACTTGGCGGACAACTTCAATATAGGTGGAGCTTGAAAGCGTTTAAATTCATTACGATCGACAAGACTAACTACATTATTCACAGCTTTAGGTTCCCCGGTTTTTTTAGCAATTTCTTTTGCGCTTAATTGCTCTTCAAGGTAACAAAACAGTATTTGATCCAGCAATTCATATTCAGGCAGAGAATCACTGTCTTTTTGATCCGGCCGAAGTTCTGCACTGGGTGCCTTCTGTATAATGGATTCAGGAATCACTTCTTTTTTATAATGAAACTGATTCATCCAATTCGCCAGATCGAAAACTTCCGTTTTATATAAATCGCCAATAATTGCAATCGCTCCATTCATATCCCCATAAAGAGTAGCATAACCCACTGCATATTCCGACTTATTTCCTGTTGCCAATAAAAAATTCCCAAATTTATTTGAATATGCCATCAAAAGAGTCCCTCTAATCCGACTCTGCAGATTTTCTTCAGCAGTATCAAAGGGCAAATCGTCAAATAATGGATTTAATGATTGATCAAACTGATCATAGATCTCTTTTATCGGGATATTATAGAGTTCGATACCCAGGTTTTGTGACAGAATTTCCGAATCTGATACACTCCCTTCACTGGAAAATGCGCTTGGCATAGTAATAGCCTTAACATTTTCTGCACCAAGAGTTTCAACAGCTAATGCAGCAACCAGTGCTGAATCTATACCACCACTTAGTCCAAGTACTACTTTGTTGCCAATTCCTGTTTTTTCTACATAATCAAGTAAACCAAGTTTTATAGCTTTAAAAATTCGTTCTTCTTTTGATTCCGGAAATGATTGCAATTTTGAGTTTTCACTCTGTTTAACTGTATTTCCCTCTTTATCGAATTATAAATCTGTGAATGAAGCTTCAAATGGTTTTGTATTGGCAACTAGCTCTCCTTCTGCAGAAAACACCATTGAATCTCCTTCAAAAACAAGATCGGTATGAGCGCCTACCTGGTTGCAATAGAGCACCGGTAGATTTAAGCGTTTGGCATGACTGCTCAATAAATATTCGCGATTTTCATGTTTGGTTTTAGTGAACGGAGAGGCAGATATATTGACAATCAACTCGGCTCCGGACTTTTTCATTTCCTTGGCCGGATCAACATCATATACGTGGTACTGTAATTCATTTTCATTATACCAGATATCCTCGCAAATCGTCACCCCAAGTTTAATCCCATCGAGTTCAAAATAATCGAATTCTCTGTTGGGTTCAAAATAGCGAAGATCATCAAACACATCGTATGTAGGCAAAAGGGTTTTGTGGGTTACAAAAAGGAGCTTACCGTCTCTTGCCAGTAAAGCAGAATTATTCATCTTTCGGCCGGTCGATTTTTTATTTGGAGTAATACTCCCAAAAAGTAAGGCCGTTTTGCCGGTCTCCTTAACAATTTCATCATTTATTTTATAACAATAATACCGGAAGAACTCTTTTTCAAGCAAATCCTGTACGGGGTAGCCGGTAAGTCCAAGTTCAGGTAATACAAGAAGCTCAATTCCATCTTTTTCTGCTTTACGAAGCGAAGATAGAATCACTTCTTTATTCCCGTTTATATCCCCGATTATGGGATTTAGTTGTTCAAGCCTTATACGCATTATTCACTCTCGTTGATATAAACCTGTTTACCGCCTTTCCACGTCTCCAGAACGTTTATCTGCCAGATTTCTGAAGCATCCACTTCAAAATAGTCTCTGTCAATCAAAATAAAATCTGCCCATTTTCCTTCTTCCAGAGTACCCAATACATCCTCCTGATGCGCTGCGTAAGCAGCATCAATGGTAAATGCTCGTAAAGCCTCAATTCTGCTCAAAGCTTGTTCGCTGTACCAACCTTCAGGAGGCATTCCTTCATGATCTTTTCGGGTTACACCGGAGTAAAGTCCGTAGAAAGGATTGACATCTTCAACAGGAAAATCTGAACCGCCCGCTATTACCGTACCCTGATCTAGAAATGTCTGCCACGCGTACGAAGTTTTAATTCTTTCTGAACCTACACGGTCTTCAGCCATATTCATATCACTGGTTGCATGAGTTGGCTGCATCGATGCTATTAAGTCATATTCAACAAACCGTGGAATATCAACAGGGTGAACAACTTGTGCATGTTCAATTCTGTGACGCAACCCTTCCTGATTTTCAAGTTGCTCATTTACATAGGCAAAACCATCCAGTACCTGGCGATTTGCGGCATCGCCAATGGCATGTATATTCATTTGGAATCCGGCCTCTGCTCCTTTCAACAGCATTCCATTAAGTTCGTCCTGATCAAAAAAGAGAAGTCCGTAGTTTTCAGGATCATCATGATATTCCTCAATCAGGGCGGCACCACGACTGCCTAAAGCTCCATCTGATGATATTTTTACGCTTCGCAACGAAAGTTGATCGTCGGCATAGCTATTAATCGGACCATTTACGGACATTCTATCAAAAGTCTCACCTGTGCCATCAATCATTGCGTAAATACGAGTTAGTAAATCTCCTTTGTTAGCAAAATCTTTGTACATATTCCATGTGAATTCGTCCGTTCTGGCATCATGAACAGAGGTCAATCCATTCTCGGCCATTGTTTTCAATGCCAAATGCAGTGCCATTTGCTGCTCTTCTTCTGTACGATTCGGAATATATTTGGAAATATAGTTCATCGCATCTACAAAGATCCCCGTGGCGTCTCCTCGCGTATCTCGGATTATTCTGCCCCCCTGAACATCCGGAGTCTCCCGGCTTATTCCTGATAATTCCATCGCCAGGCTATTTGCCCATCCGGCGTGACCATCAATTCTTGTTAACCAAACCGGTCGATCTCCAACCACTTCATCAATATCTTGAGCTGTAGGAAACTCATTTTCTTCCCATAGAACCTGATTCCATCCCCTGCCAAGAATCCATTCTGCATCAGGATTTTCATTGGCAAATTCTTCAATTTTTTCCAGCGTTTCTTCCAGACTTCTTATTCCTGATAAATCCACATCCATTTCGCGAAATCCCAGATTCATTACATGAACGTGAGCATCAATCAATCCCGGAAGCATGGTATTACCATTTCCATCTATCTTTTCAAACGTGGAATAGCCGTCAAGAATTTCTTCATTTGATCCGGTTTGAACCACTTTTCCATCCCGAAAAGCAATGGCTTCGAACTGATGAATTTCTCCATCAAGAAGTGTATATCCATTTACGTTATGAATAATTTGGCCATTTTGATCTTGAGAACAAGAAAAAAGAAACAATAAGCTGAGAATCAGAGCTGAAACTTTATACATGAAGTACTTTATTTATTCTTAATAATGATTACCGTCGAATATAAGAAATCATTTATCCACGATAGTAGTTAAATGTGAGTGGTTTATGATGAGATAAAATGTTTTACAACTTCCAAAGATTCCGAATTTTTCAGCTTTTCGATCTCTTCCTTTAAAAAATCGGGGTACAAAGAAATATTTTCCAGATAGGAAATCTCCACAAATTCACAATCAATGATTTGTTGATTTCCCGATT
>JBGTFX010000024.1:0-6302 GCA_041747055.1 Balneolaceae bacterium | reverse complement strand
ATCAGGTTCGTCCCCACAGTAGTGTTGAAAGGTTAACCCCTAATCAGGCACACACAAAAACAGGACCTTTGGAAAGAAAATGGAAGAATTATTACCAAAAAAAAACCGTACAATGAGTCAACCAAAATCAGGACGACACATGCTGCGCGTTTTCTTGCAGTCCCGAATTCGATTTCGGGGCGCTCCGTGGTTCATCCTTCAGGTCAGGCGACCTGAATTACTTGTTCAGCTTTTTATTTGAGGGGTGTCATTCCTAATAGGATTTTGAGTATCTCATTGCGCCAATAGATGTTATAAGAAATTTCCATCCTCTAAATATAATATATTCGCTTCGCAAAGTGATGTAGAAGTGAATAATTAATAGATATTTGAACCTTTTTTTCATATCGTTTTTGAGTCTTTTATTTAAAAACGCTCATAAGTATTGCTTCGGCGATCCTGAAAAAACTGTTTATTATGGCTGAAATTTCACTAAGTAACCTTGATATCGCCATCATCATAGGTTACTTCATGCTCATCATTGGGATTGGCGTTTGGGTTTCAAAGCGTACTAATACCGGCGAAGACCTCTTCCTGGCCGGACGAACTCTTGGATGGGGAGTCATTGGTTTTTCTCTTTTCGCATCAAACATTTCCAGTACTACATTAATCGGTTTATCAGGAGATGCTTATCGAACCGGAATTTCCGTTGCCAACTATGAATGGATGGCGGCCATTGTACTAGTATTAATGGCAGTATTTTTCATCCCCTACTACATAAAATCCAGTATCACCACCATTCCGGAATTTCTTGAGAACCGGTTCGATTCACGGTCTCGAAAATACTTCTCTGTAATCACTATATTTTTAAGCATTGTGATTGATACAGCCGGTGGACTTTATGCGGGTGCATTAGTAGTACAGGTATTTTTCCCCGAAGTTAATATATGGTACACCATTATTACCCTTGGTGTATTTGCAGGACTTTACACTGCTGCCGGTGGATTAAAAGCGGTGGTTTATACTGACGTGCTTCAGGCTGTCATCCTTTTATCAGGATCTTCTTTTTTAACCTATTTGATGTTTAGCAATTTTGACTTCTCCTGGTCTACGCTTGTAAGCACAGTACCGGAAGATCAGCTTTCCGTAATACGTCCGCTTGATGATGAGGCTCTTCCCTGGCTTGGCACATTAATTGGTGTTCCTGTACTTGGATTTTACTATTGGGCTACAAACCAGTACATCGTGCAGCGTGTATTGGGCGCAAAAGATATCAAGAATGCACGCTGGGGAGCTATGCTTGGCGGTTTCCTGAAAGTTGCAGCTCTGGGGATTATGGTTCTGCCGGGAGTTATGGCAATTAGTGTATTTCCCGGACTTGACGACCCCGATATGGTATTTCCGACAATGGTAGCGAATGTACTTCCAATCGGTATTACAGGCCTTGTACTTGCCGGTCTGATCTCAGCCATTCTATCAAGTATTGATTCTACATTGAACTCTTCTTCTACACTGATTACAATGGATTTTGTTAAGCCTAAAAATCCCAATCTAACCAGCAGGGATATTGCTAAAATTGGGCGGTGGACCACCATTATTCTTATGATTGTGGCTGTTCTCTGGGCTCCAAACATTGTTCACTTCGAAGGCATCTTCCGATACATACAACAGGCATTTTCATTTATAGTACCACCGGTAGTGGCTATCTTCTTCATGGGAATTTTATGGGAAAGGGGAAGTCGAAATGCAGCGTTCTGGACTCTTGTTATTGGTCACTCAGTCTCTTTCGTGATGTTCTTACTTTCAATATTTGATGTTCTTGCGCTTCACTTCACAATCACAGCAGGTTTACTTACAGCATTTTCTTTTGTCGTTTTTTACCTGATAAGTATCTTTAGTGAAGCACCTGACCATGAAAGTATGGACGCTATCATCTGGAAACCGAAAGATGCTTTGCCTTCTGAACCACTTCCCTGGTATAAAGATTATCGATTCCACTCAGTTATGATTCTTCTTTTAACTGCAGCAATTGTTATTACTTTCTGGTAGAAATTACATCTATATAAATTGTATAAAAGATTCATGAACAAACCGGTTGTTGTTCCAGATTTAACATCTGATTTTGCAAAGCAAATTAAAAGTAAACTCACGCATGGGTTAAAGAAATCAACGGCTGCTTTTATTGCTAAACGTCTTGGTGCCCACATTGAGAATGATGCCTCCTATTTTCTAATTTGGCATCCGGATTTTGAAAAAGCCGAACAGGTATTTATAGACCTTTACATTCCTCAACAGTTCAGCTTCAATAAGCCGGAACAGCATGTAAATATGGTGAGTTATTCCTTTGAAGCCACTGTCGTAAAGGAATATGCGTGTATCGTAATCGAAAATCTTCCAGCAGGAGATCGAGAAAATTTTGGCGCATTCTACCAGTTTAGAAATAAATTGGGTAATGGTAACGAACAAGTTATCAGAGATCCAATGGCGTGGTCGATGCCCTATGGGATTTTTGCACCCGCTGAACTTTATGATGTGAATTCTGTCCGATCGGAAAGAAAGGATGCCCATTACTTTAAGAAGCTATCAGCCGATTTTAATGACCTTAATAACCGGATTCCTTCATCTGTAAATTTACTTGAAGTTCATACTGCAACAACAACCAAAGAAGGTACTCTACAATCCCTTGCTCATCGCTACAAACAGATTGGCGCAAAAATTGATACCGGTTCTGAACTGACTCCTGATGAACAAAACTTAGCCGGGTACGATGCTATTGAACTGATGCCTGTCGATCCTGTAATTGAACATCCGGATAACCATACGTTTTGGGATCCTATTCAGTCCCCTAAAGCCAATGGTGATGAAATCACAGTTCATCTTAAAAAACCTGCCGTCATAAACTGGGGATATGATATTGTACTGTTTGGCTCAGCCGCGTTAAATCCATCCATTTTATCCACCGGACGACCCCACGAACTGCTGGATTTAATTGAGACTCTGCACAACTTTCCAAAACAACCTATAAAAGTTGTTCTTGATGTTGTTTATGGCCATGCAGATAACCAGGGATTAGAAGTAATGCCTGAAGCGTTTTTTGGTGGTGCAAATATGTATGGTCAGAATATAAATTTTAAGCATCCATTAGTTCGTGAAATGATCTTAGAGATGCAGAGAAGGAAAATAGATTGGGGATTCGATGGTGTTCGGGTAGATGGCGCTCAGGATTTTAAATTTTATGATCCCGATAAAAATGCCATGATTCACGATGATGAGTTTCTTTTGAGAATGAGCGATGTAGAACAAAATGTTTGCGGAGTGAACTATAAACCATGGATGATTTTTGAGGATGGACGCCCGTGGCCGCGAGATGACTGGGAGCTGGCATCAACCTATCGTGAAATTACACAACAGCAGGGGCATCCACACCAGTGGGCATCAATGATTTTCGCGTATAATACACCCTATAACTACACTTATTGGGTTTCAAAGTGGTGGCGAATTAAAGAACTTTTAAAATTTGGCGACAAATGGATAAGCGGATATGCAAATCACGATACGATGCGAAGGGGAACACAGGCCAATCCTTCCAAAATTAATGTGAATTATCAATTGGGTAATTCACTAAAAATGGTGATGGATAATGCCTATAACAACCCTGCCACCACACTTGTTTTGAATGGTTTTTTACCGGGGGTACCTATGGATTTTGTTCAGGCCTCGGGAAACACACCGTGGAGTTTTTTCAGAAATACTGACACTAAGTATGCTATTAAAGTTGCTGCAGAAGAGGCTCACTTTACAGAGTGGCAAATCACAGAAATTGAATTCAGAGACACAAGGTTTTTCCGTAAAATTAAAGATCTAGGTTTTACCTCAATCTCCGGATTACGACATTTCTCTAAAGCTCTGCTCAACCTTGTTGAAGCTACAAATTACTCAACCAATAATATTGCAGATCTGCTCAATGCGTTTGATCCGTCATTTGAAGTGATGAACTGGAGTGAAGATAAATTAAATAAATACGCATCCGCGTGGGCCGAAGATCTGAACCTTTATTGCAATGCTGATATGCACAGGGATACGATCAGCCCGAAAAAATCTCAGTTTAATTTAGATGTTCGAAACTACAGATTGGTAAATCCCTGGCTAAGTGAAAACTTCTCAGACACGGATGTTTTTAATTATATCGAACCTGTGGAAGGCAGTGTAATATTTTATGGATATCGTAAAGATCCGCAAACAGGCAAAGAAGTAGTATTTGCCGCAAACATGGAAGGTCAGCCCAAACAAATTTCATTTAATGATCTTGGAATTCCAATCGGATCTCCCGAAGACTGGCAAATAAAGCTTTGCACACCCACACTGAAAAACAAGAGTATAGACCAATCGATAAAACTCTCCATCACGCAAGGCATTCTTTTTGAGAAAATCTAGGTGCAGGTTTCAAGTTGAAGGGTACAGGGGTAATCTCCCCTTGAGGGGTATCCTTCCTTCGTGAAAGAAAGATTTAACCACAACGGCACAACGAATTCACAGCGATCACGGATTCCCACTGAAGACCTTCAAGCGTAACCGCGCCAGTGTTTTTCTGGCCCCGATCCCTCGGGGCTTTTCGGGTTTCCTTGATACGTCTGGGGTACGTAGCGTGGCGTCGCTGACCCGCGAACAAAGGAGAACCACAGGGATCACAGAGCACACAAGTGGTTTAATCTAAATCAAACTCCAAAACATTTTTAGTTAAATGTGTTAAACTGCTTTTGGACTGCCTTCAATGGGTTCCGCATCAGGGATCAATTTATTAATAACATAATACACAGGACAAAAGCCGGTGAACATACTTAAAACTTGAAGTACAGCTACCGCACCTGCCAAATACAACCATTGCATGTTTACGGTTACACTAAGTATAATGCTCAATAGATAAGTCATTCCTACAATACCATCATGTAGCTTAATTTTACTTTGTATAGTTTTTGTTTTCATGATCCTGTAGTTTTTGAAGTTAATTAAACATATTCTTAATAATCATTTTTCAAATTATACATCCTTTTTCTAATGTTATATATATTACTTAACAAATTAATTAAGTATAAATATTTCTGTTCATACATATTAAATAATATTTATCACATGAAATTATCATACATTTTTCTTCTACTATTAACAACATCCCTTTTTTTAGCCTGTGAGAGAAGTGATCTCACATCAGATTATGTAACATTAGGTCTCGAAGAGATTACTATACAAGAGTTAACTGAAGGTTATCACAACGGAACGTTTACCGTCAAAGAAGTAGTAGAAGCCTATTTGCTGCGTATTCATGATGTGGATGCAAACGGGCCGGGACTAAACTCCATTCTGCAAATTAATCCGGACGCGATTTCTATTGCTGAAGAGTTGGACGACATGCTGCAAAATGGTGAATTGATGGGGCCATTACATGGAGTCCCGGTTGTATTAAAAGATAATATAGATACCCATGATCAAATGCATACCACAGCAGGATCCCGATTTATGGAAGGATCTTCTCCCCTTCAGGACAGTTTCATCGTTCAGAAGTTAAGAGAGAACGGCGCTGTAATATTGGGTAAAGCTAATCTAAGCGAATGGGCAAATTTCCACAGCAACTTTTCTTCGAGTGGCTGGAGCGGCCTTGGTGGTCAGACAAACAATCCATACGATGTTACCAGGAATCCCTGCGGATCAAGTGCAGGATCTGGAGTTGCGGTATCAGCAAATCTTACAGTTTTAGCGATTGGTACAGAAACAAATGGCTCGATAGTATGTCCGGCCGGGGCTAATGGAGTTGTCGGAATAAAACCCACTGTTGGACTCCTAAGCCGTTCCGGCATCATTCCCATCTCTTACACTACTGACAGTGCCGGACCCATGACACGAACCGTATATGATGCGGCAGTTGCTTTATCAGCGATGGCTGGCATCGACCCTAATGATGAAATGACAACAAAAAGTGAAGGGAACAGCTATACTGATTATACACAGTTCTTAAATAGAGATGATCTTCAAGGTAAAAGAATCGGATTTTATACCGCTCCTTTAGGAAACCACTTTCGGGTTGATTCGCTCATGCATGAAACCGCTCGGGCTTTCGAGGAGCTCGGGGCAACAATTATAGAAATAGATCAGATTTCAGAAGAAAATATTGGTGGAGATGCATTTCAGGTACTCCTTTATGAATTTAAGGATGGATTGAACAATTATTTTAATTCTCTTGGACCCGATGCTCCACTATCCAGTATTGAGGAATTGGCAGAACTAACTCGTAACAATCCGGAAGAAACAAATCGGTTTGATCGGAATCT
>JBGTFX010000023.1:0-11617 GCA_041747055.1 Balneolaceae bacterium | reverse complement strand
CCAAGTACATTGGCCAATCACGCCAGTAAGTTATATTCAAAGAATATGCTGTCCCTGCTTGATCTGCTCATAGAAGATGGTAAACCCAATTTTAATTTTGATGATGAGATCATCATCAACGCAACAGTCACCCACAACGGCGAATTAATTTCACCTTTTGTAAAGGAAAATAGTTAATACCTCAATACTCATGACTCACGACTAATGTTATGGAAGACCTGATTTTTAACCTCTTTATTTTTGTCCTCGCCTCCTTTGTTGGATTTGAGCTGATATCAAAAGTGCCTCCCACGCTGCATACCCCGTTAATGTCGGGGGCTAATGCCATTTCGGGGATTACGCTTATCGGCGCTCTTATCATTGCCGGTGGATCAGATTCCGTATTTGCTCAGTGGATCGGTTTTGCAGCAATTGTATTTGCAACCATAAATGTGGTGGGTGGATTTATGGTTACCGACCGAATGCTCGAGATGTTCAAAAAAAAGGAGGGTGACAAATGAGCCATTTTTTACCCGAAGCTATGCAATCTTTTTTACCAAACTTGATTCAGTTAGTCTATTTGATCGCCACCGGATTTTTTATTGTCGGGATTAAACGGCTTGGCTCTCCGGCTACCGCGCGATCGGGAAATCAGCTCGCATCATTTGGTATGCTGATGGGTGTTGTCATAACTCTGTTTGATCAGGAAATCATCAGTTTTGAATTTATTGTTGCCGGCGTAATTCTTGGTGGTTTGATTGGAGCGATCGCCGCAAAAAAAGTACAAATGACCGCCATGCCCGAAATGGTTGCAGTATTCAATGGATTTGGTGGAGGTGCATCCGCACTCGTGGCATGGGGAGAATTTGCCCGGATTCACCCATCCTTAATATCAACTGATAGCCTGGTCACAACCGGACTCAGTATTCTTATTGGATCGATTACATTTACCGGAAGTTTTATCGCATTTGGAAAACTGAAAGGATTTATTAGCGGTGGGCGCATTGCACTTCCCGGACAAAATATCATCAACCTTATACTCACATTTATAGCTTTTGGTTTGGTAGGATGGTTTACATTTGACCCCGAATACCAGGTTGTATTTTGGAGTTTATTTGGGATCGCACTGCTTATTGGCGTGTTTACCGTTCTTCCTATTGGCGGGGCGGATATGCCTGTCGTTATTTCTCTGCTGAATTCCTACTCAGGCATAGCGGCATCCATGGCGGGATTTGTGTTAGGAAATAACCTGCTTATTATTAGTGGAGCGCTCGTTGGAGCTGCCGGTTTGATCCTGACCAATGTGATGTGTAAAGCCATGAATCGTACTCTTCTTAACGTGCTTTTCAGCTCATTTGGGGGCGGAGATGACAACGGATCCGGTTCCGATGGCGACACAGACAAATCCGTACAAAAAACATTTGCTGATGATGTTGCCATTCAATGTTCATACGCCTCAAAAGTAGTTATTGTGCCGGGATATGGATTGGCGGTTGCACAGGCGCAACATATCTTAAAAGAAGTAGCTAATTTATTGGAAGAAAAAGGAGTGGAAGTCAGCTATGGAATCCATCCCGTAGCCGGACGTATGCCCGGACACATGAATGTTTTGCTGGCTGAAGCCGATGTACCGTATGATCAGCTTTATGACATGGATCAAATCAACCCGCAGTTTAAATCAACTGATGTGGTATTGGTAATTGGCGCAAATGATGTGGTAAATCCCGCCGCGAAAACCAATCAAGGGAGCCCTGTTTACGGTATGCCGATTTTAAATGTTGATGAAGCCAAACGAACCATTGTATTCAAAAGAAGTATGAGTCCCGGATATGCCGGAATTGATAATGATCTTTTTTATTCCGATAAAAATCAGATGTTCTTTGGTGATGCAAAAAAATCACTCCAGGAACTGTCTAAATCCATACAGGAGCTGGATTAAATACTTAAAAACGTTCGGGAAAGAGTTCTACCTGATCTTTCTCAATTGCTACTCTCCCTTTATAATTTGGGAGTATAAAAACTTCTATACATCTTTTACATAAATAAATCATAACCAAAAAGATATTTCAATGAATAAAATAGCCGTAGTTATACTCGCTGAATATGGTTCTCATGAAGCTCTTGGGCGCGTAGTAAATGCTCTCGAGTTTGCCAAAGAACTACAAGATCACAATGACGATGTTAAAATTGTTTTTGATGGCGCAGGAGTTACGTTTATTCCGCAGCTGGAAGATGAAGAAAGTAATGTCCATCCACTGTATAAAACAGTAAAGGGCAATGTTGATGGCGCCTGCAAATTCTGTGCAAAAGCATTTGGCGTAATAAACGAGGTGCGAAAAACAGACGTGAAGCTATTGGATGATTATGACGATCATCCAAGCCTGCGATCTTACATTCAGGATGGATATCAGATTGTTACTTTTTAAGCGGTAAAATAAAAGCCTCTCATTATTTGAAGCTGAGAGGCTTTTTGGAATTATTTGATAATTTTAACCGAAATTAATCCACAGGAATAAGTCGATTTATCGTCCCATTTGATTCATTACTGAAATAGAGATATCCATCGGGAGCCATTTCTACCGCACGTATCCGGCCAATTCCTTCCAGTATACGCTCCTCATGTACAAATTCGTTTCCATTTAATTCTACACGAGATAATAATTGAAAACTCAGAGCTCCGTGGAATGAATCTCCGACCCAGTTGGGATATCTTTCTCCGGTTATAAAAGCCATCCCTGACGGGGCAATTGAAGGAGTCCAATGAAATACCGGTTGTTCCATACCGGCTTTAGCGGTATCAGGCGTAATCTCACTCCCATCATAATTGACACCATGCGTTATTTCCGGCCATCCATAATTTGCTCCGGGCTTGTCGTGCACATTAATTTCATCACCACCTCGGGGTCCATGTAAATTGGTCCAAATAACTCCCGTTTCGGGATGGGTTGCCATTCCCTGAATATTTCTTAATCCATAGGCAAAAATTTCATCCAGCCCTTCTTCGCCAACAAAGGGATTATCTTCGGGAATACTACCGTAATCATGCAAGCGAAACAGATTACCATTCGAATTGGTAATATCCTGTGCCGTGTTCATGTCTCCTCTGTCACCAATAGAGAAATAGAGGAATCCGTCTCCATCAAACCCAATACGACTGCCAAAGTGTTGCCCGGCATTCGAAAATACATTGCCGGTATAAATTTCTTCGTGGTTGATTAACTCATAATCTTCCAGCTGGGCTCTCACAATGGATGTGGCAGCACCCCCATCTCCCGCTTTTGAATAACTTAGGTATATCCAGCCGTTATTTTCATAATCAGGATGAAGTTCAACGTCTAATAAACCTCCTTGCCCATTGGCAACAACTTCCGGTGATCCTGAAATAGGTTCTTCACGAAGTTCTCCATTTTCTATAATTCGTAAATCACCACTCCGCTCAGTTACCAATACAGTTCCATTAGGTAAAAAGGCCATTCCCCAAGGAACTCCCAACCCGGTTACAACTGTCTCTACTCTAAAATTCAGCTTTTCCGATTCATGTACCTCCCCATCTGCAGCAGGCTCCGGGAAATACAAAAATTCATCTTGATTGTCATCGCCATTATCATTCTGCACCTCAGGTACATCTGTTGAACATGCAATAATAAATACAAGCATGATCGAACAGGCTAAATAGTTGATTTTTTTCATCGTCTTCATCTCTTAATTTTTTGAAGGTTAATTATTTGTGACGTAGTTAAACATCATTCCCCTTAGCTAAACTTTTCGTCAATAAGTGGAATGTGTACTGAACTAATTTTATGATGATATACATCGTTCAATAAAATAATAAAAAATAGCCATTTAATTGTTCATTAGATTTTAATCTAACTGATATACTCCTTCCAAATCAAATGGTATCTCCTGACTTTCGGTAAAACCTTCCAAATCCGCTGAAATACTCGCTGATCCTCTCAATTTATAGTTGAACTCTTTTCTCCCTCCCATTATATCCAACATAGCAGATCCCATTTGTGCGGTATTTAATCGAATAGGAATCACTATTGTTTTATTCTCAGAACCTGATACTTCAATCCTATCATTCATTTCTGTATCAAGCCAGTTTCGTCCATTCACATCCAAAATATATTTTGCACCGTTTAAAACAATTCCAAAAAAGTTTGGGTTCGACACCCTAAAAGTAGCTTCCACGTCAGCACCTGAAAAGGACATATTTTTCACCTCCATTCCACCAAACCGGATGCTAGGAGGTTTAGGAATAGGCAAAACCCCTGAAGCTTCCACCGGTACTTTTCGTGACCCAAACGCTGCCATATCAAAAGCGACTTCGGTAGAAAGCTTATAGGAAAGACTGTCTTGTCTTATCAAAGATCCAAACGTTTGATACAACTCCGAAAATTTCATCGAAACCGGCACCTGAATCAGGTTGCTAGATTCTCTTCCAATAGAAATTGCTTCTTCCTGTGTACCCGCTAAAAAGGATTGATCATTGATAAAAAATTCATACGAATATCCGTCTGCATTTACGCCAATTGAGTTCGGATTGGTAACATCAAAATCAAAAAGGAGAGTTACACCATCAAACGAAATATTCTGGATGGATACATTATTGAACTCAACACTTGGCTCCTGAATATCAGTTAATCCTCTTATAGCACTACAACTAACTACCAAAAATGATAACGATAGAATCAGTAAAATCTTTTTTTGCATGAGTCTTTATATAAGAATGGATCGATTATTTTGATTTGGAAAATGTTTTAACGAAAGATAAAGATTTAACGTGTACTATGAATGATCATAAAAGTTCGAATCGGTAACTCATTTTTATAGTTACAGTAGTATGCTGATAACTCCCCCAGCGATACGCCAAAAAGGAGTGGGGAAATATTCAGTGTGTTGCACAAAAAGCCCACACTCCTTTGGTTGAACCCGGCACACCTATTGAGAAGCCTAAAGACTCCCATCTCTGTCGGGATGAAATGACTTATGAGAATTTTGGGATCATTCATTTGCCTGCCCTAAATAGATACACGTTTTACAGCTTAATAAATCGGAACACCTGCCTTTAATTACCTAAAAAGCCCCATTAGTCGAAAGTGGGAAGGTTTTTGGATTGCACCATAAAAAGTACAAAAATGTAAATTTGAGTTATTCTTCCTCCTCAAAATTAGCCATTCACGCGTCGAACCTCTAAATTCAAACCACAAAAAAGAACGTTAACACCGTACAGAATTAATATAGATGTCAGACATTCAAAAATATATTGACGACAACATTAACGCTTTTCAGGAACAACTTTTTGATCTTCTGAGAATTCCCAGTGTAAGCACTGATTCCACCCATAAATCAGAGGTACACGATGCCGCTGAATTTTTAATCAACCAACTCAACGAAATTGGTTTAGATGATGTGACTCTTCACGAAACAAAAGGACATCCCATCATCACGGCACAAAAAATTACACAAGATGATAAGCCCACCGTGCTGATTTACGGCCACTACGATGTTCAGCCGCCTGATCCCGAAGAACTTTGGGATACCCCGCCTTTTGAGCCGACTGTAAAGAACGGACGTGTTTACGCCCGAGGCGCAAGTGATGATAAAGGACAGTCATTTACTCATGTAAAATCTGTAGAATCATTTTTAAAAACCGGAACCGATTTGCCGGTAAATGTGAAGTTTATCCTTGAAGGGGAGGAAGAAATTGGATCTCCTAACCTGGTGCCTTTTATTAAAGAGAATAAAGATCTGCTCGAATGCGACATGGTACTGATATCTGATACGGCTATGTTCGGGGAAGATCAGCCCTCAATTACATACGGCCTGCGCGGTCTCGCCTACATGGAGATTCACGTTACAGGGCCAAACCGAGACCTGCATTCAGGTGTTTATGGCGGAGCTGTAGAAAACCCGGTGAATGTACTGACTGAAATTATAGCTCAACTGAAAGACAAAGACGGCGTAATTCAGGTTGAAGGATTTTATGATGATGTAGAACCCATGACTCCTGAAATGAGAGAGGCGTACAAAAAGCTCCCTCATGATGATGAAGAGTATAAAGAAGACCTAAAGCTTACAGCCCTTCATGGAGAAAAAGGCTACAGCACGCTCGAACGGGCATCGGCACGTCCAACTTTAGACGTAAACGGTATTTGGGGAGGGTATCAAAAAGAGGGCGCAAAAACTGTACTTCCCGGAAAAGCCGGGGCCAAAGTAAGTATGCGTTTGGTTCCCGACCAAGACCCTGATAAAATTGCAAAGCTGTTTGCGAAACATGTAAAATCACTTGCCCCTGATACGGTAAAGGTTGATGTGGTTGCCCATCATGGTGGGCACCCGGTTGTGATCGACCTTAACTACTACGGCTTGAAAGCGGCCGCTCAGGCATTTGAGGATGTTTATGAGAAGAATGTGCTTTTCGCCCGGGAAGGCGGAAGTATTCCAATTGTAGCGGATTTCAAGAAAATCCTGGGCGTCAATTCTATTCTTATGGGTTTTGGATTGACCCGCGACGCCCTTCATTCACCAAACGAAAGTTTTTCTCTTAAGGATTTCCACAGGGGGATAAAAACATCAGCGAGATTCCTGGAGATTTTGCCTGACTTTAGGGAGTGAAAAAGCATTCCTAAACAAAAAAAGGCGCTACTTTCTTAAGTAGCGCCTTTTATAATTATAAGGAGTATTTAACTAATTCCTTATTTTTTTCAATAACGAAATCAACAATCAACTTCATTTGCGGCATCTATATGAACACCGTAAAAATTATTGGCAGTTACTGTTACACTAAGGCTTCCGCCTTTATATGTGCTGAATGATCCCGGAGAAGGATTACCTGATGGAACTGAATCATACCCCTGAATTTTAACAGCCTCATCAACATCTTGTAGTCCCCAACCAGTATTGAAGGTAATTGTAATCATTACTTGATTATCTGCAACGGGTGCAAATGTTACAGTACCTGCATTTTTGTTTTGGCCAGCAAACAATGTTACAGTTTTCTCCACTCCATTGTATTCGGTGTAAGTAGCCCAGTTTCCTTGCTCAACAAAACGTGTACCAGCACTCCAAGCTGTATCAGAATTATAGCAAACATGCGAAGTTACACATTCCTGAATTTCGTATGTAGAATAGAACCACCATCTGTTACCTGAACCACGGATATCACCACCCCAAGCTGTTTCAGCGCGTATCACAGAACCTTCTTCATTTAATTGAACGACTTCTGAATGAGCTGCAATAGTTACTAATTCACTGTCAAGATTATCTAAGCTAATGGCATAAGTATAGCTTGAAACAAAATCATGTGATGAAGAATATTCAAATTTTCCGGGAACAGGTATTCCTTGTCTGTTAACCGGCACACCTGATAAACTTGATGATACATTCAAATGTGTTTTTTGAAGCAGCCAATCACCTGTGGTAGTAAATGTTACATATAGATAATTTTCATCATTAGATACAGTCAATGACCCTGAATTATGGGTTTGACCTGCCCATAGTGTACTCACAGAGGCTTCTCCACATATCTCTGCAGAAGTGGAACCATTAGCTAACACCACTATTTTTGAGCTTGTCATATTCACAGATGAATCATTATCTGATAAACCTGATAAATTATTATCGCATGCGGTAAAAGCTACAGTAGCAATTATTATAACTGCCCAAAGCTGGGCTTTAAAGATTTTATTTTCCATTTTTGTATTACCTAACCTAAAGAATTGATTTTGATTGTTTATTTATGAATGTGATTGAACAACAAACACCACCCTCTTTCACTTGCACAATCAATAGTAATACTAGTTTAAATATGTTAATAATTAACAATTCTTAATCAATATCAACGAATATATATAATTTAATATTTTAAACGATAAATGTTTATTGTCAATATAGAGTATATTATAAATAATTAATAAATCAATAGATTTATAGACATCAATAGAACTAGAGATGAAATTATAGTAAATGAGTAAAGAAAAATAAGGGCTTCTTTTAGTTCTGAACCCTTTTTTTTCTGCAAATACTGTTAAATATATTTTCTATAATCGGCAAAAAAGACCTGTCAGGTTTTGAAAACCTGACACCTTAAAGTTAACCTCTAATAAGGTTTCCATGTTCATCCCATTCGGCAACTTTATTTCTCTCTTCGGGACGCACACACTCTTCAAGCATTTTTTCAGTGTATGAAAGGCCATGTTTATCCAAAACTTCCTGTGGCACGCCATCCCATACATTTGTACGATTTCCCCTATAATCTAAATCTTTAATGCCCATTTCAGAAGTAAAAAATCCCGTGGCAGTGAGATTCCGCATTCGGTTGAAAAATCGAACTGCATATTGTATATCATCGGCTGATTCATCTGGGTAGGCTATTTCATCAAGAAGCTCTTTTTGTTGCGATTCTGAGCAGTCAACAAAATTATTATCAAATCGCTTTCTGCACTGATTATCTATCCACATTAATCCTCCACGGGTGGGAACTTGCATTGAGGGTATATCTTTCATCATGAATTCGATGAAATCCGGTACTCCGGCGTCTGTTGCACTGCCTGATGTTTCATCAGCGGGAATAATGAGATCAACAAGAACTTCTACCATTTTTCTTTCGTGATCGGTAAAAAAATTATCTGACTGAAATAGCCGTTCATCTCTACGAGTTTCTTCTTCGGTTCGTCCATAAGTTCCATCAGCAATAATTTCCCTGCTGGTTTCAAGATCTTCCGACGTACAGGAATTGAGTAAAAATCCTGTCCCCACCGAACCGGCTAACATGAGCTTTAAATATTCTCGTCTATTCATTTTGTTTGATCCTTGTTTATAAAATAATTTTTCATTTGGATAACCTGACAGAGATTGTTAAATCCCAATTGACTCTGCCAGGAACTCAGAAATACACTGAGTACCCTGGCAGGTCACTTTATCCAATATTTCGTTTGTTGAGCTGATCAACGATGTAATCGGATGTTCGCCATGAAAGCGCCAAAATAGTCCATGTTGGATTTTTATCCGCCTGAGAGACAAACGATCCCGCATCCACCACAAAAAGATTATCGCACTCGTGTGCCTGCGAATATTTATTAAGTACGGATGTATTCGGGTCATCACCCATGCGCGTAGTTCCTACCTCATGAATAATCCGTCCGGGAGCCGCCAAGCCGTACTGAGAATCCTTTCCCGGTTTATTGCCTACCAAGGTTCCTCCCATACTGGTTAACAATTCTTCGAACGTTTCCTGCATATGTTTGGCCTGTTTTACTTCATTATCCGTCCAGTTGTAGTTAAATCGTAATACAGGAATTCCAAATTCATCTACAGTATTTGGATCAATCTCGCAGTAGTTATCGTATTGTGCCACGCTTTCACCCCGACCTGCGACACCAACGGTAGCTCCAAAAATCTTGCGAATATCTTTTTTCAACCCAACTCCATACCCGCCATTTTGTGAAGGATTCCCCATCTCATCAACAATATATTGGCGGAGAGAATCCATCCCGAAACCAAAACCATAAGACGGCATTCCCATTCCGCCACCAAATTCCAGGTGATAACCACGGGGAAAATCCTGCTTACTATTTTCAAGCCACCAGGGAGAATAGACGTGAGCACCACCTACTCCATCTTCGTTATAACGCTCACGGCCAATAAGTTCAGGGATGATTGCAGCCCTGCTTGCGCCGGTTGAATCATGTAAATATCTGCCTACCATTCCGCTTCCGTTTGCTAATCCATTTGGGTGAGCGGATGATTTTGAGTTCAATAGAATACGAGCAGATTCGCAAGCAGAGGCTCCAAGAACCACTACTTTTGCATTGATTTGATACTCTTGTTTATCTCTTTTGCTGATATATGAAATACCCGTAGCCTTTCCACTATTATCCGTGATTACTTCGCGAACCATAGCGTTCGTATAGAGATCTACATTACCTTGTTTCATGGCCGGCTGAACAAGGCATGTACCGGATGAAAAATCAGCGTATATATTACATGCACGATTACATTGATTGCAATAAAAACAAACTCCCCTTTCATTATTTACAGGCCGAGTGAGAACCGACTTTCTCATTGGAATAACCGGGATATTTGTTTTACCGGCACCTTGGGCTATATAAAGTTCATGCAGCCGGGGTTTTGGGGGAGGTAAAAAGAATCCATCTGGATCATTTTCGAGCCCTTCATTAGTGCCAAAAACTCCAATAAGTTTATCAACTTTATCGTAATATGGTTTTATATCAGCATAGCTGATGGGCCAGTTATCTCCTAAACCATCTTCATTTTTACGTTTAAAATCTTTGGGGCCAAAACGCAAAGAAATTCGTCCCCAGTGATTCGTTCGTCCGCCAAGCATTCTGGATCTGAACCAATCAAATTCTGTTCCCTGAGTTCTTGTATAGGGTTCACCATCAATCTCCCAACCACCCCAGGCGGCATCAAAATCACCAAATGGCCGGACGGTGCCGGCTCCTCTCCGCGGTGATTCCCATGGCCATCGAAATTGAGTTCGAAACTCCTCCTTGGCCGGATCATAATCCCCGCCGGCTTCCATAACGGCTACACTTAACCCGGCATTAGCAAGAATTTTTGAAGCCATTCCACCGCCGGCTCCGGATCCAACAATTACCACATCATACTGCTTCCCTGTTTGTAAAATTTCTAATGCCATATGTATCACTTAATTGGATTGATTAAGAAGGGTTTAGGCCTTTTCAGGGTAATGGACGCACTTCAATATTTCTGTAATAAATTCGGCTTTCGGGATCATGCGCCTGAAGAGCGATGGTGCCACTACTCAATTTTATAGTGCCTTCACGATCTTCCGGTTCGGTAAACTCCATCACTGTTTCATCATTTACCTTAAATATGATATCACTTCCATCAACTTTGATATAATAGTTGAACCACTCATTATCCTCATGAGGAGCATCATCCATTACATTTTCAACTGAGTAAAGGCTTCCTGTTTTTATTCGATCGCTGTGTGTCGCATTTACCTGTGCTTCATAGCCATGTGCAGGCCAGCCTTCTTCCTGATATTGTGTGTGAAAAAAGATGCCTGAGTTGGCATTTGGATAGGTATATACTTCTGCACGTAATTCAAAATTTGTGAAATCAGCATCTTCAACAGGCCCTTCATAAAAAAGGTGCGAGCGAGGGCCAGCAACCACTATTTTTCCATCTTCGATTTGAAAAGATTCGGTATTTTCACTAGCCCTCCAGCCCTCAAATGTCTCCCCATCCCATAAGGAAATCCATTCACTACTGCGTTCATTAGCGGATTGCTCGTCATTTCCACAACCTGCTGTAAATACCAAAACCGACGTTATTAGTATGCCAAAGTACCATTTGTATCCTATCATAGAATGAATCTACATTTAATTTCAATTTGTGAAAATATTTCCGCTAAAATGATAAAGAACAGAATGGTTTCAAAAATTTTTTACTTTTTTAAACAGGTATTAAAAATGTGAGAAAATAATAAGCAAAAAAAGACCTGCCAGGTTTTGGAAACCTGACAGGTCTTTTGTTATCACTTCATAAAATCTGCACAAGGAAATCCTTGCGCATTACTATTTACTCAACTAATCCATTATCTAATCCGTACTTCTGTCCGTGGGTTATTTCATCTAAAATATCCTTT
>JBGTFX010000022.1:0-1625 GCA_041747055.1 Balneolaceae bacterium | reverse complement strand
GGCTTCGGCCGGATCCTGGGCAATTGTGGCGCCCTGATTATTGCGAATCGCTAAAATGCCGTTGGCGCCGTCCTTGCTGGCGCCGGTCAGGATGATTCCCACCAGTTGACCGGCAAAAACCTCAGCCGCGGTTTCAAATAATACATCGATGGATGGCCGGCTGAAGTTGACGTACGGATCGTAGGACAGGGACAAGGTCTGATCACGTTCTACCAACAGATGATAATCGGGTGGAGCGATGTAAACGGTTTGAGGCATTACCCGTTCCTTCTCTTCGGCCTGCCGGATTTTGATCCTGCATTTCGTTTGCAAAATCTCTTCCAGCAGGTTTTTTTCATCTTTTACTCGGTGTTGGACTACCAATACCGGTATGGGGAAATTTTGCGGCAAGGCTCCAAGCATACCAATCAATGCGGATAATCCACCGGCAGAAACGCCGATGACGATTGCTTTCGCACCGATATCCGGATTTTTAATCCCCACAATTTATTTTAGTTTTCCTAAAAATTTTTTCTCGCTTGTCCACGATATCAAAACAATGCTGTTTGTCTGAAAAGAGGAGTGATTCCTTGTTTCCCAGCGCCAGGAATCCGAAGGGACAAAGGCTTTCGTAAAACAGCTTGATGGTGCGGTTCTGCAATTCCTGGTTAAAATAGATCATGACATTCCGGCACAGGATCAGTTGAAACTCGTTAAACGACTTGTCTACTGTCAGATTATGCACTGAAAATACGACATTTTCCCGCAATGATTTATCCAGCAGCACATTTCCGTATTTGGCGATGTAATATTTTGAAAACGATTCTTTTCCACCGGCCTGGAGGTAATTGGTGGTGTACAACTGCATTTTTTCTATAGGCACGAGCCCCTCTCTGGCCTGCTTTAGTGCTTTTTGGTTAATATCGGTTGCATAGATGATCGACCGCTGTAACAGGCCGGCTTCCTGCAAAAGGATAGCCACGGAATAGACTTCCTCCCCGGTGGCGCAACCGGCGATCCAAATCCTGATAACGGAATAGGTCGCCAGGCGATCCAGCACCTTTTCGCGGACGCGCTGATAAAAAAGCGGATTGCGAAACATTTCCGTGACATTCACCGTCACCGCCTGGATAAACTGTTCAAACTCATCCTCCTTATTGAGTAACAGTTCCCGAAGTTCTGCCAACGAATTGATTTTCCGTGTTTTTAGCACATTGGTTATCCGGCGTTTCAGCGATGCCTCCGAATAGTTGGAAAAATCATATCCGTATGCGAGGCGAATGGCCTCTAACAGCTCTGTAAACTCGGCTTGTTCCATATTCATGGTCGATGCATTTCACTGCATACTATTTTCTTTGATTCTCTGTGACTATTCAGCGCATTGGTGCTAATTTGCACAAAATTTAATTTTGAATTTTATTTTTTATAACCCTCTTCCGTCTCCCTCGCGAGGGAGAGAAAATAGGCCAAAATTAAATTTTGCTTTTCGAACATTTTGCACAAAATTTAATTTTGAACTTTCTTTTTTATAACCCACTTCCGTCTCCCTGCTGTACGACACAATGATGTGACCATATAAAACCGACAAGAAGTTGTACCCATCAGTTCTTTGACATATTGACGTGTTCCCAGATTTGTTGCTCGGT
>JBGTFX010000021.1:0-2553 GCA_041747055.1 Balneolaceae bacterium | reverse complement strand
TTTAAAGAGGTGCCCTTCGAAGAAACCTCCCCGAAAGGCACGCTTAGACAAATTCCCTTAAAGATGAATAATAAGCCTCTCTATCAACTTCAAGTTAAGGCTTTTTTCTTAATATAAGAATGACTCATGACAGCGGTAGGGGTGATATTTATCAATCCGGGCGCTGAGGATTGTCATTTCCGGCGGGCTTCTTTTTTAGATATATTGGCTAACTAAAAGAAAATGATTTGGCAAAAATTCATGTTTGCTAAGATGGCTGTCTCTTCCGGCTAAAACCGCAGAGACAGCATTTTTTGCCCGCTTCCGTGTTGGGAAATTTCGAAAAATTGAGTAAGAAAAGAAAATTTAAATCGCGGTTTTTGATTCTTTTCCTTCTGCCCGGACCGTTGGAGGCTAAAAACTATCGGTCCGGCAACCTTGTTATACTATAAACTATAAACCCTGGTAGCCGGCGAGCTGATCGTCGACATTGGTAACCGTAGAGATCGCACCACAATTACGATTTACGGTAAACTATTGTGTGAAAACGGAGTGATTCCAAAAGAAATCGGAACCTCCTGATTTGACCTTACATCACCATTGCCCTAACCATTTAAATTAGCGACATTATGCTATTTACAGGAAAATTCGATCCGTTTCCTTTAACCGCTACCAAGCGTACCGTGCAGGATATTCTCCTGCAGCCCGAGTCGAGTATTGCTGCTTATGAACAGCAGCTTATCATTTTATACCGCACGGAACTATCTTTTTGGCAACAGGAGTCCGAAAAAATACAGCGTTTAGCCAGGCGCAGCGGTGCGCGAAGACCCAACCTGGGACAACTGGTGATGGACCTGGAAAAATTCCTGAAGGAAGAGGTGGCAGATTGTATTTATAAGCTTACTTCATTGGAAAAACTCATTGGTGCGGAACCTGAAAAATCCGAAATAACGAAAGTTATCCAACAGCTTCGGCGTAACATAAAAAAAATGGAAACCCACTACCGCAACCTCAAAATGGCTATTTTGGAGGAACTGTATAATGAATTTCCATTTATAATCTACTAAGAAGTAGACTTTAAATACTAAGTATTCTATTCGACTACTACGGTGCGCTGGCTGCGTTCTTCTGCTGCCGGAACATCCCGGAAGGCAATATGCAAGACCTCGTTTTCCATTTTGGCGCTGATCCCTTCTCTGGAAATGGCAGGCGCCAGTTTAAAAACCCTTTCAAAAGAGTCTTCTTCAAAGGTGTTTTGCACAAAGCTCGAATCTGCAGTCTCCGTCTCAAAAGTTCTTTTTCCGGTTACAAAAAGTAACTCGTCCTTTATTTCTACTTGTAGATCCTCCTTGCGGAAGCCGGGCGCCGAAATTTCCAAAAAGAACAATTCGCCTTTTTGGACCAAAGTGGCATCCGGTCCTTTATTCGTTTTCGGATAGGGAATATCGAATGCAGTTCTCCCGAGGAAGTGATTGGGGTCAATGAGGGGCGCCCATTGCTCTCCCATTCTATCGAAGGCCCGATTTTTAATGTTTGCTCTGATCATGACTTTTATTTTTGGTGGTATTACAAAGATCGCCGAAGGCCCCTACACTTGGCGTGACTTTTTACCCGGGAAGAAGTGATTTTTATCACTATGGAGTTTTAGCATTGATGATTATCGCCTCCGTCAGTGGCTGTTGCACAGTGAAAATGAAAGCGTATAGATGGCTTCAAACTACTTCGCGGTAGGCGTAGTTAAGTAGATCGAAGGTGGTCACAATGCCTTCCAATTCTTTTTCATCGTTTACTATCGGAACGGCATGAAACAAATTTTCCCGGAAATACGCAAAGGCCTTCGAGATCGGATCACTCGCCCGGAGGGTCGCCAATTGTTTGGTCATCACCTCCTTGACCAGCAAAGACCGTAAGGTGGATTCATTGGCCATCCGGCTGCTGACGGTGTTGAAGATGGAAAAAGCATTCAATACCTTGTGGTAATCGAGCCTGCTGATCATTCCCAGCACCCGTCCGTTATCGTCAACGATTGGGATATGGTGGAAACTTTGATTTTTAAAGATGTCGGCGACCCGCTCCATCGTGTCGTAGGGATCAAGGGTCACTACCGGGCTCGTCATAATTTCCCTGATTTCGATGTTATCTATCATGATGGCAATTTTTTCATTCTTTGACAAAAAGTGTAAGCGGTTAAAAACACACTTTTTGTCAAAGAACCATTTTTTATAGAGTAATATTTTTTAAAATTATTGAATTTTTTTTTTCTAATGAATGAGAAGGATCATCATCGGTCAATGAATTTTGTCATTGTTCTTCCTTCAATTATCAGTAGCGCCATTAGCTGGAAGTGGTAGATCGTAAAGTATTTTCACAGTTCCTGCCGCTTTCCCAGCAGTTGATGTTATAAAAAGTGGTATCCGCAATGTTCTGTAGGGCCGTATCCGTCAAAAACGCTTGGTGACTGGTGATGAGTACACTTTTGAAGCTCATCAGACGGGCAATGACGTCATCTTGTAAGATATCCTCAGAATGATCTTCAAAAAATAAGCCTTTTTCTTCTTCGTAAACATCCAGTCC
>JBGTFX010000020.1:0-3909 GCA_041747055.1 Balneolaceae bacterium | reverse complement strand
CGTCTCCAGAGTACCGGATAAATTGGGCCTACATAACCATCTTCTTCAGCCCATGCGTCCCAAATATGGCAATCATTTTCATCCCGTAGCCATCGTATATGATCTTCTCCTCGTAAATACCAAAGCATTTCTAAAATTACGGATCTAAAGAACACTTTTTTGGTAGTTAGTAATGGGAATCCTTTTGACAGATCTACTTTATAGCTCTCAGCAAAACAAGACAATGTTTTTGTGCCGGTGCGATTATCTTTTTCAACGCCATTTTCGAGCACATTTTTTACTAAATCGATGTATTGTTTCATAGTCCTGCCTTAATTAGATAATTATTGCCAATCTAAAACTAATGGTCCGTCATATTAACAAATGCTTCTTTTGCGGCTACTTGCTCCGCCTCTTTTTTATTTTTACCAATTCCTTTACCCATTATTTTACCAT
The DNA here is from genome assembly GCA_041747055.1 of Balneolaceae bacterium. Taxonomy (GTDB): domain Bacteria; phylum Bacteroidota; class Rhodothermia; order Balneolales; family Balneolaceae; genus SW132. The sequence continues at coordinate 3,474 of JBGTFX010000020.1, read as the reverse complement.
CAATGCGAACAGCAACCTCAAATGTTTTATCGTGGCCGGGTCCTTGTTCAGCAAGTATTTCGTATACAGGGAGCGGCATTTTTTTGGATTGCATCAACTCCATCAAAACACTTTTATGATTTTCTATTTTCGACTCAATTTTTTTAAGGTCAATCTGCCCTGAGTAGATTTCAAGCACATAGTCTCGGGTAAAATTATAACCTTTGGTGAGATAAATAGCTGCAACAAGTGCCTCAAAAACATCTGCAAGCACACTTTTTGAGAACTCAATTTTCTGAACTTCTGCTCTTGTACCTACTTCCAAAAGCTCATTAACTCTCATTTTTCCCGCAATTTTAGCAAGTGTTTCTCCCCTAACTAATTTTGCCCGTAACTTAGTTAAAAACCCTTCATTTTCTTCAGGATAAAGATTAAAAAGGTATTCCGAGATGATAAGATCCAAAATAGTATCTCCAAGAAATTCCAGTCGTTCATACGTCTCGTAAGCTTTATATCTGTCATCATCAATAATTGAACGATGACGTAATGCTTGGTTGAATATGAAACGATCATCTTCAGATACACGAAATCCAATGATTTCTTCCAGATTGGATAATGGGATGGAAGTCTCCTGCAGGCCATCAGGCTTGTAAAGAAGCCATTGCTTGAGTCTTCCAATCATAAGTTAATCTTCAAATTTCTTGAATACCAGAGTCGTGTTATGTCCACCAAAGCCGAACGCATTGTTCATGGCATAACGCACATCCCTTACCACAGATTCATTAGGTGTATAGTTCAAGTCGCACTCCGGATCAGGTGTTTCCTGGTTGATCGTAGGAGGCACAATACCGTGATAAGCTGTCAGTAGTGCCGCAATTGACTCTGCGGCTCCGGCAGCGCCCAACATATGTCCGGTCATGGATTTCGTTGAGTTCAAATTAATTTTGTAAGCATGGTCACCAAAAACTTTTTTGATGGTATTTGATTCTGCTAAATCGCCCAACGGAGTAGAAGTTCCATGCATATTTATATGATCGATATCTGTAGGTTTGATACCGGCCATTTTCAATGCTCTGTTCAAAGCTAATGTAACACCATTTCCTTCGGGATCAGGTGCTGTTATATGATGAGCATCAGCTGAGAAGCCATATCCAACGATTTCGCCATAAATTCTTGCTCCGCGTTCGAGGGCTGAATCCAGAGATTCCAAAAACATAATGGCTGCTCCTTCTCCCAAAACAAAACCATCTCTTTCTTTGTCGAACGGACGAGATGCTTTTTCGGGTTCATCATTTCTGCGTGAGAGAGCTTTCATTGAACCAAAACCTGAAACTCCAATTTCCCATACGCATGATTCACTACCGCCACAAACAGCCATTTCTGAATGTCCGTTACTGATCGAATCGTATGCTAAACCAATGTTTTGCGAACCTGTTGCACAGGCTGAAACAGCACAATAATTAGCACCTCTAAACCCATATTTAATCGAGATGTGCCCTGATGGCATATCCGGAATCAACATGGGAATAAAGAAGGGGTTCACCCCTCTTGGACCATGCTCATGATGTGAAATTGACTGGTCGTAAAATGTTTTCATCCCTCCGATACCTGTACCCACAAGAACAGCAACATCGTCCTTATTTATTTTATCCAGGTCAATTTTACTGTCTGCAATGGCTTCATCAGCAGTAATCATAGCATACTGAGAAACATTATCCAACCTGCGGCCTTCTTTTCGCTCGAAGTATTTACTTGAATCGTAATCCTCGAGCTGTCCGGCGAATTTTGTGGGATAATCAGAAGTATCAAAGTGTTCGATGTCTCGCACACCGCTTTTACCGGAAACCAGCCCATTCCAAAAATCGGGGGCTGTGCTTCCAACGGGTGTTAATGCACCGATGCCAGTTACAACTACTCTACGTCCAGTCATTTTTTATGATTTGTTCAGCTTATGATTTTTCCTGAAGATACTTCACTGCGTCGCCAACAGTAGCAATGTTTTCTGCATCTTCATCAGGAATACTAAGATCGAATTCTTTTTCGAATTCCATGATCAGCTCAACTGTGTCAAGTGAATCAGCTCCTAAGTCGTTGGTGAAATTTGCTTCTGTAACAACTTCTGATTCATCAACACCAAGTTTGTCGATGATGATTGCTTTTACTTTTGATTCTACGTCTTTTGACATGTCAGTATGTGATTTATTTGAGGTTTATTAACTAAAAAGTTTTTATGTCGGTTGATAATACGACATATGATTGTAAAATAACACGTTTATACAATGATTATCCATATTACATTGCCATTCCGCCATCAACACGAATTACTTCTCCCGTAATGTAAGAGCTTAAATCCGAGGCTAAAAATGCAGCTGTGTTTGCTACCTCTTCCGGCTCCCCTGCTCTACCCAATGGCGTTTCAGCTTTTATGGATTCTAATACTTTTTCATCTAAATTTCCTGTCATTTCTGTGGAGATGTATCCCGGAGCAATAACATTTGCCCGAATCCCACGGCTTGATAACTCTTTCGCAAATGATTTTGTAAAGCCAATTATCCCGGCTTTTGATGCAGAGTAGTTGCTTTGCCCGGCATTCCCGGAAATTCCAACTACAGATCCAACGTTAATCACGGATCCACCTCTTGCGCGCATCATGGGTTTGGCTACAGCTTTACTATAATTAAATATGCTCTTTAAATTAGTGGTAATTACATCATCCCACTGCTCTTCGCTCATCCGAAGCAATAAATTATCTTTTGTGATACCTGCATTGTTCACCATTACATTTATGGAACCCCATTTTTCCACCACATTATTTACCACTTCTTCAGCCTTTGCAAAATCAACAGCATCGGCCTGATATGCAACAGCTTCCACTCCATTTTTTTTCATAATTTCAACAACTTCGTTTGCGGCGTCAGCTGAGCGTGCATAAGTTATGGCAACATTAGCTCCGAGCTTCGAAAATGTTTCAGCGATACTGCGGCCAATACCTCTGCTTCCACCCGTAACCAAACAATTTTTTCCTTTTAAATCCATAATATTTATTCGTGTCCTGAAATGTTAGCATTAGAAACGGTTCTCTTCACCAACCCCTGAAGAACTTTTCCGGGGCCCACTTCAATATAGTCTGTAACTCCATTTTCCGACATAGCCATCAGTGTTTGAGTCCATCGAACCGGGTTAATCAATTGCTGAACCAAATTCTCTTTTATTTCAGCAGGATCTGTAGTAGGTTTTGCAGTTACGTTGCTATAAATAGGAAAATCAGGAGCATTAACAGATGTATGTTCCAACTTCTCTTTTAATCCTTCCAAAGCAGGTTTCATTAAAGGAGAGTGAAAAGCACCGCTGACCTGGAGAATTTTAGCCATTCGGCACCCATTTTCTTTTGCCAGCTCAACAGCTTTCTCTACGGCGTCAACATCGCCAGAAATAACCAACTGGCCCGGACAGTTATAGTTTGCTGCAACGACAGGTTTTTGGATGATTTCCGTA
>JBGTFX010000019.1:0-13080 GCA_041747055.1 Balneolaceae bacterium | reverse complement strand
GACATTTTCTGTACATTCACCCTTCGCTCTAAATTATCGATGCGGGATGATGTCCACTTTAAAATTTCTGCAGAATTTTGGCTGTAAAGATCAAATTCAGAATAGATATCTGCACCACCGGTACCGGGTTCACGTTCTTCTATCGGTACAGGTTCCATTCCTAATACGGAACGATACATTTCATTATCCATCTGTGAAATCGTTTGAACCTGTTCCTCAAGTGAAATAATAGATCCTTTTGTGCTCTCCAGCTGTTCAACAAGCAAATTATTTTCAGCTTTCAGGGCAAGTTCGGCAGGGGAGCCAAGCTGTTTTGATAGAATTGCAATTCCAATACAGGCAAATACGATACTGCTGATTAACCAAATCGAGAAAGTATGTAATACTTTTTCGCGTCTGCTATATTTTAAAGGTACAAATTCGCACTTATCGGCATCGTAAATATAGTGATTCGACTGAGACATTGTAGATATTAACGCTTCTGAAATTTCTGATGCAAGAACTTAATATTTATTAACTGTATATAAAAGAGTGTTTTGAAGACTTTTTGTTACTCAAAATCTCCTTCAAAATATTCAATCGCCCTATTTGGCATTTCCCGGGCATCTTTTTTTTCAGAAATATGTCGTTTTACCTTGTTTTGAAATTCAACTGCGGCATCATATCCATAGTGTTTGAGTAGATAATTCATAGCAATTACTTCGGCAATTACGGTAATATTTTTTCCGGGAGTGATGGGAAGATGTATCTGAGGAATTTCTGCATCAAGAATTGAGACAGAATCATGGTTTAGCCCCGTTCTTTCAATATCACGACTATCATCCCATAAAGATAGTTCAAGAACAACTTCGAGACGTTTTTGATAGCGAATAGATCGAATGCCAAACATCGACATTACATCAACAATACCTAATCCGCGAATTTCCATGAAGTGCTTGTTCATTTCTGTAGCAGAAGCGATGAGAATGTTGTTTTTCTTGGTGAGCATTATCACATCATCCGATACTAAACGATGACCCCGTTCCAGAAGGTCGAGCGCTACTTCACTTTTGCCTATTCCGGATTTTCCGCTAATGAGTATTCCTATTCCATAAACATCCACCATTGTTCCATGAACCATGGTTTGTACAGCGAAATAATCTTCCAGAAAATCACGAAGTAAAAACATAAACTTCGTTGTTTTTACAGAGGTTTTAACAATCGGAATTTGTTTATCTGTGGCTACTTTTAATAATCGCTTTGGAAGGCTATTACCGTCAGTTAGAAAAATAAGGGGGATATCAAAAGAAGTGAAAGCCTGAAACCTGTTGTCTACTTCACTATCTGATAAACTGTCTAAATATTCACATTCCGTGTTGCCAATAATTTGGATTCGCTGATAGGTGAAAAGTTTTATGTAACCTGCTAATGCCAATCCCGGCCTGTGCAGATCCGCCTCTGTGATAAAATTATCATTCAGGTGCTTTGATCCGGCACAAACTTTAAGATCAATTTTAATGCTTTTCATTAATCGTTCAATTAATGAAGCAGCAGAAATTTTCTCTTTTCCGGGTATTGGCTTAGGGTTTTGCAGGGTCATAAATGATTGTTTCTAATTATGCTCGAAATGCTTTGTTTTGTACTTACGAATTCTCCGGATAGCTGTATCAACCGCATTACCGATAGCTTGCTCATATGATGGAGCTTCAACACTTACATTAATTAATTTTTGAGGTACTTTCACGTTTAGTTCAGCAATGCAAGGATTGTCGTCATCTTGTCCGGGCTGTAATACGATGTCGCAAACAATAATCTTGTCAAAAAACTGCTCCAGTTTTTCAACTGAGTCTATACTAAATTCCTTAAGATCGTTACTTGAGTTGAAATGTCTTGCTGTGAAAGTGGTTTTCATATGTTTCTCCTTATTAGATCTAGTTTTCTGCCCGTGGATGGGCTTGGTTATAAACTTGTTTTAGTCTTTCCACACTGGTGTGTGTGTATATCTGGGTTGCTGATAAATTAGCATGACCCAAAAATTCTTTAATCATTCGAATATCTGCTCCCGCATCCAAAAGATGCGTTGCAAAACTGTGGCGCAGTATATGCGGACTCTTTTGCGTAACCTCGCTAATCCGTTCTATATACTTTTTTACGATTGTTTGAACATACCTGGCGTAAATACGATGCCCGCTTGGAGCCAGGAAAAGAGCCCGTTCGGCATCAGAGTCCGTTCGGTTGCCATAGAGCTGTCCCCGTGTTTGAAGGTGATTTTTACAGGCATCTAACGCAAACTTTCCAAGAGGAATAATTCTCTCTTTATTGCCCTTCCCTGATACGGTTACCTGTTTTTGCGAGAAATTCAGATTGGTGATATTGAGCGTGGTGAGTTCGCTTAATCGCATACCTGTACTGTAGAAAAGCTCCAATATGGCCCGGTTTTGTTTATCAGATGGTTCATCTCCATCGGCAAGTTCCATCATCCGCTGTACCTCTACGGGCTGCATTGTCTTTGGCAGACGCTTCTCTTTTTTAGGTACGATTAACAAATGAGCAGGGTTTTTTGTGATATATCCTCTTTTAAAACTGTACTTAAAGAAGGAACGAAGTGAAGCCACTTTTCGTGCAATCGTATTTCTGGCAAATCCATTTTCTGCAAGTTCTCCTAACCACAGCCTGATTGTTAGTCGATCGATGGAGTTCGTATCCACCTGTTCAGGCTGGATTTCATAGTGAGCTGCTACAAAATCAAGGAATTGATCTAAATCATTTTTATATGATTTGAGCGTATGAACAGAGCTGTTCCGTTCTATTTTCAGATACTTAATGTATTTATCAATAAGTCTAATCATCACCTGTAATATCACAGATCTTTTTGTAAATAAATAGCATTATTAGCTTACCTCTCTTCCTTTCCATTGAATTTTTTTGCCTGTCAGATGATCCCATAATTTTACCAAACCCAGCCACTGATACCATAAAACCCCCAATGGATGCAACAAACCATAAACAGGGTTCCACTTAAACCAGACAGATAAAATAACCCGGTGCAAAAATATGATGGAGATAGATGCTACGGAAATCGAAAACAGAGCGGGACTATAAATACTGAGAGAATAAATGAGCGTTATAAAAGGAAGTACAAAAACAACGAAATGAAAAATTCCCGCTGAGATAAAGAATGGAAGCGAATTGCCAAATCCGGCCAGAAAATTTTTGCGCAATCCCTCAAACATTTCCCTTTCTGATCGATACATTCTACAGCTGATGGAACCTACACCCTGGAACATTCTCAACCTCAGGCCACTCACTTTTGCCTTCTTGGCAAGTGCCACATCCTCAACCACTTCCTGTTTCACGGCTTGATGTCCCCCAACTACATCATATGCTTCGCGGGTAAACGCTATACACTGTCCACAAGCTGCTGCAAATGCCGGTAGAAACTTTCGCTGAATGAATGACGGCATCCAGCGGGGGGATCGATACACATATATAGCAGGGAGAAGGGTAACTAGTGCGTAGTAAACAAGAGGGATTGCTGTGCGCTCCCAAAAAGATCCCAGAATCTGACGGGGCCAGATGGTGAGCATATCAAGTGAATAGTTATGAAACGATACGGCGGTATTTTTGAGCATGTCCGGCTGGAGGCGGGTATCAGCATCAAGAAAAAGGAGGATTTCGCCCGTTGCAGCATTGGATAACTGCTGACATGCCCAGGGTTTTCCGAACCAATCCTCAACTTTTGGCTTGCCTTTCAAGTGGGTAATTAAGTTTGGATAATTAATGACAAATGATTGGATAATTTCAGGCGTTTTATCTGTTGACTGATCATCGAGTACCAATACCTCAAAACTTTCGTAATCCTGAATGCATACGCTTTGAAGCAGTAACCCAATTACCGTCTCTTCGTTGCGAGCCGGAATACAAACTGATATCTTAGGGCGTTTGTTATTTGATGTACTTGCGTTTGAAAGAGGAGTTAAATCAAACCGATTTCGAATAAAAACAACAGTGGTAGCAAGCAAGTAAAAAAGTCCAAACATATTGAACCAAAACAGAGTCAATTCACTCATTATTAAATTTCCCGGAATTTGAGGGTTTTCAGCAATAACCCGTCAGACGGGTACTTAAATGCTTTGTGAAAGTTTTTGGTTCTTAAACTGTATCATTCCAACTATTATTTAAAAAGATCCATTCAAAAATAACATGAAGATACTTTCAGATTATACGAAAGATATACGTTCACCCAAACCCGCACCGGGAAGTTATGAGTGGTGGTATTTTGATGCGATTTCCGGCGATGGCCGGTATAGCATAGTGGTGATCTTTTATGAGGGGAATCCATTCTCAAGAAGATACATTACCAATGGGGGACAGGCATCAGATTTTCCTGCAATAAGTATTTCTGTCTACAAAAAAGATGAGCCGATCTTTTATGGATTTGAAGAGGTGAATTCTAGTGACGCAGATTTTTCCGCCGAACTTCCTAAAGGACACGTAAAAGAAAACCGGTTTTCCGGCGAGGTTAAAAACGGGCAGTTGATGTACAAATTGGAACTGCATCAAACGCTGCCGAGCGGAGATCAACTGGATGCAGAACTTACTTTTCGCTCAGATCAAAGCTCGTTCACTGAATTCGGTTTAAAAAATACCGATCCTGATGAAGGGCATACCTGGAATCTGGTTCAGCCTAATTGTAAAGTTTCCGGGAATATTGCTATTTCCGGATATAGACAGGAAATCATCTCGTTTGAAGGGAAAGGGTATCACGATCATAATATTGGATCAGAACCCATGAAAGAGAGTTTTACCGAATGGTACTGGGGACGGTTTCACCTGGATGACGCCATGTTTGTTTACTACCTAATGCACGAAAACGGCTCCTGGAAAAACAAGGCGTGGCTGCTGAATGATAACGGAAAGGTGGAGTCACTGTCAGAGGATAGGGGAATTTCACTTTCAGGATTTGAAAAGACATTTTTTGGATTAAGCACAGCCCGAAAAATTGAAAGTACAGATGGTTCCGGTAAGTTTTTTATTCAGCAGGAAAAGATGATTGACAGCGGACCATTTTACCAACGGTTTAAAAGTAAGCTGATACTGAACAGAGGGGATAAAATTGAACAAGCTGTTGGGATAAGTGAATATATTTACCCTGAGAGAATCTATCAGAGATTATTTTGGCCACTTGTAAACATGAGAATAACCTATCCGGGTAAACTACATTGGGTTCAGAAAAATCCGAGATTGTATCGATGGACGTGGTAAGCCAATCAAAATCTATCCAAGAAGTCATCAAGGACAGATTTCTCTCTGTAGACGCTTACAACTGCCGCCACCCATATGGCGCCGTGTAACAGGGGTAATATCCAAGCTATACTTGCGTCAAGCATACCTACGGCAGAACCGAAAAAACGCATAAAAATAAACATTGCAGCATATAACAAAAGATATAAAGGGATAAGTGTTCCAAAAAACAAGATGGCAGCCACTACGTATTTATTTTCATTCTTCTCACGATTTTCTTTCAGCGCATTCTTCTTTTCTACTGATGCCAGTTTTTTTCGAAGCTTACGGTCTAATTCTTCCATGAGCTTTTAAGCCTTCGTCGTTGTTAATAATTGAACCGTCTGATACCAATAATAGAATGCTGATTTATCCGGTTGTTTTTTCAGTCTCATCAGGAAGTTCCAATTCGGATCTTCAATAACCCAATCTTTAATGTCTTGGTTTTGATAATAGTTAATCGGTGAAAGATCATTGACCATAATTTTGGCTGCCATATAAGCAATTCGTGCAGATGCCGGTACCGCATCATCAATCCTGAAATTCCCGGCCATTAAAAAACCGGTGCCAAAAGCGTTGATCCCTTTTTGCAATTCTTTGAATTTTTCTTTTTCGTCATCAGTGCCTCGATCACGCTTGGCTAGAATGATGCAAGTATCAATCGTGTCTTGTAAAACCATTTCCGGGGTGAGTTCAACTTCCGGATTTCCATTTTTACGGTAAACGATTTCATGCTTGGCAAATACCTGAAAACTGGCAGCCACCACTTCCATGTTTTGAATGTTCTCGAAGAGTTTACTCAGATCGAAAAGCTGTTTACATATCTCCATAGAGAACGATTGTTTATCCTTACCCTTGAAGTAGGGAATTCCGATGGTGTTTGGAGCAAATGCAGTGAGTTTATCTCCTGTTATTGAATCAACGGTTGGCATGGAGACCATGGTCTGTTTATCGGTTTCAATCCATTTGGTAAATACAGGCTTTTCAATCAAGTCCGGATAGATCGAATCCTCGATAAGTACATCCAACAGAATTGTACCGGAACCTCGCCTGCGGGAATCAAATTTGAACTTGTAGTGTGACTTGGGTACTCCGGGTTTGTAGCTGCGATGTTCATCCAGTTCAAAAACTGTAAAATTGGAAGAATCAACAACCTTTTGCAAAATGTGCTCCAGCTTTTTCCGTTCGGTTTTGCTGATTATGTCGATGTCAATGGAGAATCTATTTTCCTCTTCCAATAAAAGTACCAAACTGGTACCCCCTTTGAAGACGAAATCAAGTCCATTACTTTTCAAACGCTCCAGTAAATGCAAAGCGTAAATCATCTTTTCCAAAATGATTTTGTCAATTCGCCTGTGGTCTTTTTGTTTTTTAAATCCCTCTAACCACTCATCTGTAAAACAATGTTCTTTAATCATTCGATAATGTCTTTTACAAGGTGATACATGTGGTTGGTCATAAACTGCTTGATTTCCTGTTCTCTTTCCCTTCGTTTTGCGTAGCTAAAGAGTTTGGTGAAATTGATGGCGTAGTTGCTAATGGCATTCTCGTAGATGTGCATCAATTCAGAACCTTGCAGGTAATTGAAAAGCTTATCTTCTGCAAAGATGTCCACCAGGATCTTCTCAAGCAACGGAGTATAAAACTTTACTCTTTTCTCTGTTTTTCTTGCAATAGGAGAGCGTGTAATCAATTTTTTAATAATCACCGGATAGGCGCTTTCAGCGATATAAAAATCGATGGTTTTGCCATCCGGGTTCAGGAAAAGTTCACTTCTTGATGAATCTTTAAGTTCATAATACAATGACCCAATGAAATCCTTTTCTATCTCGATTAGGATGATTCGTCTGCCGGCCTGATGTTGAGAAAATTCGTTAAGCCATGCTGTTTCCCAAATGCAGTGTTTCGTATCCTCAAATTTGTCTGTGAGTCTTTTTGCGAGTTTAATAAGCTCTGGAGATACTTCCGGTTTGTACTTGGGTTTATATGAAATAATATAGAGACCTCTCTTGAGTGATCTAATGATGTTTTTATCTTTCAGATCATAGATTCTCCACCCAAAGGTTCCCTCTTTCAGATCAGGTTCAAAATAACGATAGAACTCAAAGAGATCTTCACGAGTAAAATACTCTCGGTCCTTAAATTCTTCAATTAATTTATTTTCTAATATCTTAGGCATTTCAATCCAATTTTTACCAAAAATACAAAAATATGGCGAATATTTGAAATCAAAAAAAAGCCAGTAAATTAGATTACTGGCGAATATTTGGATGTATGCGAAATTGCAAAAAGTGGCAATTTAAACTATATTTGAACATAACGGCCTACCGAATGAAGGGCGGTTATTGCATTGCACAGTGTTCAATATTTTGAGCCCTAACTGGCCCCGGTAAATGTCCCATTGGTGAACCCGGAAGCGAAGCTAGTTCTTGATAGAAAGCATTAAACTGTTGCGGATTATTAATGATTCCAAATTGGACAAGCTGTTTTATAGCAAAGCAATCTGCGTTTGTTTCACTATTCCATTGAGGTGCTAATGCATGATGTGCACACTCATGTGCAAACCACCATTGAGTCACAGTATCTGAATACTGATTTGTTACATTAGGGTTTAAAATAATTGCTGGTGCTCCGTTAAACGGCCTTGTTGCTATACCAACATTATTTAATTGATAATTAAAAAAAATTGCTACCGGCTCACCGAAATGTGAAGTACAACTCATGGGTAAACCTCTGACATTCACTTGATACATTGGTCCTTGAACTTGAGACAATGAAATTTGAGGTATTATTAAGACAACTACAGTAATAATTGTATTTATAATTTTCATTTTTTTTCTTATTTGTTGATAGATTTTACACCCAGCATATTTTTATCCGCATTACTTGAATAATCTATTCAAATAATAATTCAAAACATCCATACCTCCAATTATCAATGGGTTATGTTCTTATTACCGCATAGATATGTAGTGTGGGAGAGTTGAGTAAATATGGAAGATGAGAAGCTCGTAGGCCGGAGAAGGTTCAGTCCATAACCATGTGAGGAGATATCGCCCCGAAAAAAAGTCGGGACTGGAAAAACACCAACTTCGCGTTCAAACAATGAGTGGCTCGGAGGTCGGCATGACTTATGGGGCGTAGGTGAGATGTCGCTTCGCTGACAAAAAAATAGCACAAGTAAAGCCTTGTGCTATTCTATACAACTTTTCAGCTGAGATTAAATCAATTCAAAAAATATCTGAATCCAATTCCGCCATTAAACCCAAATGCAAAATTTGGGCTGATATCAATAGTAGGGGCGAGTTCAAAGAAAAAGTCTACCGGGGCCTCTGCAAATGTGAAGTTTAATCCCGTAGGGAGCCTAAGTGCCCAAAAGGTATTGTCGACACCCAATTCGCGCCAGATAAAGCGAGCTCCACCGCCATAATAGAAGGAGAGTTGGCCAATTTCCCAGTTCAGGTTTTCATTTCGGGTATGTACCAGGTAATCTAAATGGGTATAAAAGCTGGAAGCATTTTCACTGAGGAAGAAACTTGTGGCACCGGCAAGAGCAGTGTTTTCTGATGTCCATAATTTATAACTAATCCCATTGGGTGATCCTATACTGGCACCAATTCCAAAGCCGTTGTCTTGTGCCTGACTAGCGGGTACGATGATTAATAGTGATGTTGTAAGTAATACTGTAAGTAAAATTGATTTCATAATAGATAAGGTTTGTAATTAATAGTTTAGTCCTGGTTGAGTGATTTTAAAGTTATTTTCTTGTTTAGATGTTTCTACCATCTCCTCAACGTCTTTTAGCAGCTGTTTCGCGTCAAATACAATTCCATCTTTTATCGTGTATATAATTCCTCCAACCCGAACCGCTTCGTTATCCTCATTTACACGGATGGCACCGGTTCCGTAGAGGACTTTTAAATTTGCCTGGGGATTTTCTCCCATGATGATTAGATCAGCCAGTTTTCCAACTTCAATGGTGCCAAGGTCATCATCAACCCCAAGTACCTCGGCGGCTTTTAACGATGCAGACTGAAAAATCTCCAGTGGATGAAAGCCTGCTTCTCGCAGAAGCTCCAGTTCCTGGATATATCCAAATCCATACAATTTATAGATGTAACCGGCATCGGAGCCAACTGTTACGGTCCCCCCGCGGTTTTTATAATCGTTGATGAACTGCATCCACAGACGATAATTTTCTTTCCATTCTACTTCCTGCTCCGTTCCCCAATTGAACCAATAGGAGCCGTGAGCGCGTCTGTCTGGCGCATAGAACTCCCAAAGTGAGGGGAGGGTATACTTTTCGTGCCATTCTGCCCGGCGCTGCGTCATCAAATCCCTGCTGGCTTCGTAGATGGTAAAGGTCGGGTTTATTTCAAAATCGAGATTGATAAGCTGCTCAATTAATCCGTTCCATTTTTCGCTACCCGGTTTGGCTGCCTGTTTCCATAATTTTCCGGCTTCTTCAAAACGGTGCTGTTCATCACCGTAATTGTAATCGAGTGGATAATTTTGAATAATTTGATCGGTGAACAATGCTTCCGGCAGTCCATACCAGTGTGTCATGCCGCGCAGTCCCATTTCGGCTGTTTTGCTCACATTAGCGTACACAACATGCGTTTGGGCGTGATGGGTCATCGAGCCTAAGCCACGCTGATTGGCCTCATCAAGAGCGGCCTCCATAATTGCCGGCCTTGCCCCAAAAAATTTAATTCCCAAAGCGCCTTTTTCATCAATTGTTCGAACCCAGTTTCGGGCTTGATCGGCCGTAACAATGGGTCCGTTATGGCCCTGGCCAAATCCTACATAAGAGAAAATCCGAGGAGCAGTGATCGTATTCTCTTCACTTCTTTGGGCGTGTCGGAGCGTCCAATCCAGCCCGTTAAATGATCCCGGCTCCCTGATGGACGTAATTCCATGGGCCAGCCAAAGCTTGTACACATATTCGGGCACGGTGCCCTGGGAATTCCCACCGGTGTGGGCATGCATATCAAAAAATCCTGGCAGTACATACATTCCTTCTGCATCAATTACATGATCACCCTCACGGACTTCAGGTCTGCGATTTTCATTAATAGGCACTCCGGGATAACCAACGGTTGCAATTCGCACAATACGATTTCCTTCAATCACAATATCAACAGGGCCGACGGCAGGTGAACCGGTGCCGTCAATCATGGTTACGCCTTGAATAATCATTCGGTTGAAAGGCCCTTCACCCTCCGTGCGATCAGGCGCATCCGGCATTTGTGCCATTGCAGATGTGAAAATAAACAGGCTGAGCAGAAGTGTTTGTAGCAGAATTTTCATGTTGTTGGATCGTATTAATTGGGTTTAACGAATCAAAAAATGAGAAAGGATGATACAAAATCAGAGGGCTTTGTAAAACTGTTCTTTTGATGTTTCGACTTCATCCCGAAGAATTTCGTGAAGGTCAATATGCAGTGTCTGATCATGATGTTTACAGAAAAAAGTGTAACAATTTATAAGGAAAAAACTCTATACAGTACAGCATTTGCTAATCTTCCCTAAGGATTAGCTATTTAGTCACTCCTATGCTGGAACCTAAAGCATAAAGCTCCGGGATTGAACCTCCCGGAGTTTTTTTTAAGATAATTATAAAGTAGTAATAAAAATCTACCGACAAGTCTCTGCCACATTAATTAAAAATACTAATCGACAAAAAAGAAGTTATACTCCCCATTTTTTGGCCTTTTTGAACTTTCCATCAGTGTAGCTTCGCCACGAAAATCAATTACTTCTCCTCCTAAAAAAGTTCGGGCTGCCCGTCTGGCAATCCAGCTTAGCTCACTTAGAATAGAGATTCGTTCCTGATCTTCAGTTCGGGCTAATCGAATAGTGGGTGATGTAGCAAATGTAATATCAAAAATTCTGGGAATGGTTTTCCCAAACGTTTTATCATCATCTATTAATGAAAATCCTTCAACAGGTGAAAGTTTAACTTCTCCATTTTCATTGCTAATTAAATATCCTATGGGTGCTGAATCGTTTGGAATAAGCGTGTATAAAAGATCCCAATTATCTTTGTCCTGATGGTGTATAAATCGATAACCGCTATCAAGCATTCTGGTAGTGGTTTGATGTTGATGCGTATGATCCATATAGGCCGTTCCGCGTACCTGGTGATGTTTTTCATTCACAGAAATATGGCCTGAAACTTCAGCATAAGGGATATGTGTGACAATTCCGATGGTTTCATTTTTGACCTGAAAATTTCCATTTTTCCACATCACCCCTTCCATTATGTTTTCAAAACTGATATCAATATCATAACTAACTCCGTCCTTTGTCGTTTTCATAACAACTCGGTGTTCATCCGGAAGTTTTCCCGTGAAAAATATTTCTCTCTCAGGTCTCAATAAGAAGGTATACGTCTCTTTATCCTGTACCAGCATTTCTAAAGGATATTCACGCGAAATTTGATGAATAGTGCCATCAGGATAAAACACACTTACCCGAACACCTGTAACCGGTGATTTCAGACTGCCGAAATTGGCAGCAGTAAATGCAAAATGAAGCTTCATTCCATTTGTAAAGTAAAACTGGTAATTCCAAAACTCATTAAAATGGCTCCCCTCAAGGGTTTGTGCCCAAATTCTGTCTGCCGGTACATTTCTGATGTCTTCTGCAGAGGTGGTTTCACTACTGCCCAATGCAGAAGTGATTAAAAAAAGTGGAATAAAGAGTATTATTAATAATGCTCTTTTAAGGATAATTAATTTGAGCATATTGAAGTATATGAGCATTATGATCCGGGTTGGAACAGGTGAAATTTAAATTCATTGTTTACTACTAAGGCAAACGCTAATGTGTTACATTCGTTGCACATTTTTGATCAATGATCATTGGTAAAATACACTTTGAAATAGTTATAACTTTTAAAAGGTTAATAAAATTGTGATGTTCGGGAATTCATGATCAACCTGATAGAAAAATTTAAGAAGTTAACGGATAGGAGAAAACAGCTTCTAAAAAGGCTGTTTGTATTTTCTATCATAGGGTTGATTTTATATCAAATTCATGGCATTGGCTGGGGAGAAGTTTTTCGATCACTTCCGACACAACCAATGTTTTATGTTTTGTTTTGCGTTCTGTTTTTTACCCAGCCGATTGCTGAGGTGTTGATCTATAAACAAATTTGGAATATTAAATCAATTGAAGGTTTTAAGGCTTTCCTGACAAAAAAAATTTATAACGAAGAGGTTATGGGTTATTCCGGTGAAGCCTATCTTTTTGTTTGGGCTCGTCGGCATCAAGACAATTCAGAAAAAGATCTACTAAAAAATATCCGCGATAATAATATTATTTCGGCAGTTACATCTTACCTTGTTGCGATTTCATTAATAGTGGTTTTGATGTTTACCGGTCAGATTGAATTATCTAAATTTATTGGCTACATAAATATATTATATGTTGCGATAGGTGTAATTCTAACTCTGCTGATTGTTTTTTTACTTCGAAGGTTTAAGGATTATCTGTTTGATCTGCCACTAAACAAAACATTAATCATTTTCTCAATCTACCTAGGCAGATTTGTATTTCATCATGGATTATTAGTCGTTCAGTGGGCAATTGTTATTCCATTTACTCCACTTTCGGTTTGGTTTACATTTCTTGCCATTATTATTGTTGTCAATCGAATTCCATTTGTTCCCAGTAAGGATCTGATTTTTATGTGGGCGGGAATTGAACTTTCAAAAACACTTGAAATGGCAACTGCTGAAGTTGCAGGTATGCTGCTGGTATCCAGTGCATTGATAAAACTTACCAACTTACTGCTCTATTTGGGTATAAATT
>JBGTFX010000018.1:0-10747 GCA_041747055.1 Balneolaceae bacterium | reverse complement strand
GCCATGTTGAAAATGTTGGAAAATGGAAAGGTGTATATCGCTCCCAAGTTGGATATTGCCGATTACATCCTGAACCAAAATGATAAAACGGAGGATGAGTTGGAAGAAATGCTCAACGACCCGGAGGATCAGACAGACATTTTGGTTTTTGGAATCGACGATTTTGACAAACGATATAAACCAGGCGTTAAAAATGATCAGGAAATTCTGGACGATTTAACTGAACGATGGAGTAAAATTACCTACGATCCTAAACTGGAGACTTTCTTAGACGAGCTTAAGTCCTCGTTTATGAGTAGTGAATTAAATGATCAGAAAAAGCTGGTGGTGTTTTCTGAATCGAAGGAAACCATTGATTATCTCTCGGATAATTTGGAAAAGCATGGCATCCAAAAAGTGCTAACGGTTAATGGAAATAACCAAAAAGATCGTGCACCGCTGATTCGCGAAAACTTCGATGCCAATATCCCGATTACCGAGCAAAAGGATGATTATAACATTGTCGTTACCACAGAAGTATTAGCGGAAGGGGTTAATTTGCATCGATCTAATGTGATCGTGAATTATGATATTCCCTGGAATGCAACGAAACTGATGCAGCGAATTGGGCGGGTGAATCGTGTGGGTACACAAGCGGATTACATTCACATTTTTAACTTTTATCCTACCCAGGAAGCCGATAGCGAGATAGACCTGAATCAAAAAGCTTTTATAAAATTGCAGGCTTTCCATACGGCGTTGGGAGAAGACAGTCAGATTTATTCAAGCGAGGAAGAGTATGATTCGTTTGGGCTTTTTGAGCGTGTGCCGGAAGAAGAAAGGGATGAACGGTTGGTTTATCTTAATTTCCTCAGGCGTTTGCGAGATGAAGATCCTGACACTTATAACAAAATTCGTTCTTCAGTTCCACTTAGAGCCCGGACCGGCCGTAAGGATAAAACACGAAAACTCAGTACACTTACCTATCTGAAAAACGAAAAAAGGGACGCTTTCTATTACATTGATGCGAATGGCGAACTTGAAGAACTAACATTTGTGGAAGCGGCCCGGCTGTTTGAAGCCAAAGTCACGGAAAAGGGAACCAAACTGCATGAACAACACCATGAACAAGTCAGTTCTGCCGTTCAGTCGTTTAAAGATGGACTCCAAAAACGAGCTTTGGAAACTTCATCCGGAAACAAGCTGGGTCCTAACGAAAAGAAAGCGATCGGAATTTTAAAGATGCAGTCCAACACGGAATTTGCTTCAGAGGAGGACAAGGAACTGCTCAAAAAAGCACGGGAAGCCGTTGCCGTTGGGAAATTTCAGAAGTTACCACGGGAAATAAACAAACAGTTCAAACAAGTGAAGGATTTGAAAGGGTCGGAATTTCACCACAATCTAATCAAGATCCTAAATTCTTATCCGCTATTGGAAAATGGAAGGTCAGAATTTGAACCCGAGCAGGAAGAACGAATGAATTCACCGCTGGAACCAAAAATCATCATTTCCGAATCATTTACCGTTTAATCGTAAAGAAGATTGATCATGACTAAACAAGAGCTGCAAAAAAAGCTAAAGAATCCTTATGACAAAGATGGCAGAGAGAGATGGAAGGGGATTCTTCTAGAAATGTTTCCAAATGCTACTATGTTTGCTCAGGATCGCCCTACACGATTTACAAGGGAAGAACAGCGAAACCTGGCCAATCATATTGTGCAGTTTGGGGAAGTGGATCTTGAAGGCGACACGCTGATTTTTTTAGAAGTAGAACTCAAACCGGATTCTGTACAGTTGTCCCGAAACCGGGTAGGGCTCCGGAAATTGGTGGATAACGAAGTGATTGCCGGGTTAACGGATGGTGCGTTAATTTCCTATTACCAGCCGGAAACCGATGAGTGGCGCATTACTTTTTATTCTGAGCGTTACGGATGGGATGAGGATGGAAAGACCATTAAAGAAGAAACGCATCCCAAGCGCTATACCTATGTGGTTGGGCCGTCCGAATTTTGTAAGACTGCTTCTGGTCAGCTTATTAAGGTGATAGAAAAGGGTGGGAATAATACCCTGGAGGATGTACTAAAAGCATTTTCCGTACAGAAAGTATCCAAAGAGTTTTTTAAGGAGTACAAAGTTCAATACGATAAATTTGTAGGCCACCTGACCGGAAAGGTCTGGGCGAAAAGTGGGGTGAAAGATGTGGGTGAACGAAACTCACAGTTTCAGTTCTATTTTAAATCAACTACCGATCATGAAAAAGAGGCTCGTGATTTTGTAAAGAAACTGCTGGGTCGAATCGTGTTTCTCTATTTTGTGCAGAAGAAACAGTGGCTGGGAGCAGACTCTACGGAGTTCAAAGATGGCAAGCCGGATTTTATTTATGATCTTTTTAAACAGGTTCCTGAAGGTGAAAAAGATCAGTTTTACAGTCAGTGGCTTACCAAGCTCTTTTTTGATACCCTGAACCGGGATGATGATCATGCTTTTGAAATGCCGGATGGCAGTACGGTGTATATTCCGTTTCTAAATGGTGGACTGTTTGAGAAGGACGAAACCGACCACAATACAGAAAGCCTGCCGCTGCCGGGAAGGCTATTTTCGAATCTTGAGGATACTGAAAGCCCGAATACTCGTGGTTTTCTCGATTTTCTCAGTGCTTATAATTTTACCATTCATGAAGACAGTCCCGGTGACCACACCATTGCGGTGGACCCGGAAATGCTGGGACATATTTTTGAGAATTTGCTAGAGGATAATAAAGATAAGGGAGCGTATTACACTCCCAAGCCCATTGTCCACTACATGTGCCAGGAAAGCTTGATTGAATATTTGCTTACTGAACTAACCACTGAGGGTACTGAGGATACGGAGAAAAAGGAATTACGTGGACATTTAGAGGATTTGATTAAGAAGCAGGAAGCCGGGGAGCTGGTAGGTTTTACTGAGCCGATTTTGAAGTCCCTGAAAGAAGTGAAAGTCTGCGATCCGGCGATTGGTTCCGGTGCGTTCCCGATGGGGATCT
Organism: Balneolaceae bacterium; assembly: GCA_041747055.1. Taxonomy (GTDB): domain Bacteria; phylum Bacteroidota; class Rhodothermia; order Balneolales; family Balneolaceae; genus SW132. Next base: position 7,746 of record JBGTFX010000018.1, on the reverse strand, counting down.
TACAGGAAATTTATCAGGCAGTGGAAACACTGCACCATCTCTCGCCCGATAATGTGCAGGCCATATGGGAGCTGCCTGACGATGACTGGCACCCGGCGGAGGTGAAAAAGCAGATCATTCAAAACTCTATTTACGGGGTGGATATTGAAAAAGGCGCCGTGGATATTGCCCGGCTGCGCTTCTGGCTCTCGCTGATTGTGGATGAAGAAGAACCAACCGCTCTGCCCAACCTGGATTATAAAATTGTGGTGGGAGATTCGTTGATTAGTCGTCTTAAGATTGATGGAAAAGAACAGATTGTTAATATCAACTGGGAGATGAAAGGTGATGTTGGAAGTACAAAAGATTATCTCCAAAATCTAAAAGATACATTGGAAACAGTTGTTGAGAGACAGAAGAGATACTTCGATGCTGAAACAGAAGAAAAAGCAAAATTAAAAAATGAAATTGATCGTCTCAAAATCCAAGCATTGATTCATCAACTTCATTTTGATAGAGAGTATTACAGCAGTCAAACAGAAGAAAAAGGAGGACTCCTTCCAACTGCAAAAGATTTAGAACATAATCAGAATCGTAAGTTGACCTTGATTGGGTTTAAAGATCTTATTAATGAACTGGAAAAGCGGAGAGATAATCCAAGCTCGGTCGCCTATTTTGATTGGAAGCTTGATTTTCCTGAAGTATTAAATCCCCAAATTGATAATGAAATTGGTTTTGACATTGTAATTGGGAATCCTCCCTATGTTTCTTACTACGGAAATACAGGTGCTACTTTAAGCGATGAGGATAGGAAGTATTTCCAAAAAAACTATGATTCAGTTTTGAGAGAGAATGAGAGAATAAACAGCATGAATATTTTTTCAGAAAAGGGATTAAAGTTATTAAACAATGATGGATATATAACTTTTATTGTTAATAAAACAATGGCAGTTCTACCTTCTTACAACAATGTGAGAAACTACTTTTTAAATAAAGCTAGGTTCACATTTACAATGATTGACTTAACTCCATTTGAGGCTATTGTGGACTGTTTTATATATGGTGCAAAGAACAATGATGACTCTTCAGATAGGAAATTGAAATATTATCAAGGAGATATTGAAAACTTCAAAGTCATAGACCAATCTGCATTTACAAATAACCCAAAATCTGAATTCATAAAGTCAGAATTTGAAAGCATCTTAAGCAAGGTTGAGGAATTTACTTCAAATTTAAAAGATCTGATAACTATCAATAGAGGTGTGAATATCGGGGGGTGTTTTGATGAATTTTTAAGTCCAGTGAAAGAAAATGATGATTATAAAAAATACTTGGCCGGGACTAAGAATATTAGACCATATTTTTGGAAATGGGATGTGGATGATGGTTATATGATATTTGATACAGATAAAGAAGATAGGTTAAGAAATCAGGGTAAAACTTTAGTATTAGGCAAGAAAGAAAGGTTTTTATCTGAAAAGATTTTTATTCCCGAATCTGGACAATCCATAATGGCGGCATATTGTGAAGAAGAGTTATACAGTGCTTATGGTTTGTTAGTGGGGACTTCTGTGAATAATGAGTTATTAAAAAGTGCCTTAGCATTGTTGAACTCAAGACTGTTTACTTTTTATTGTATCGAAAGAGAGATTTTAAGAAAAGGAAACAAAGCTACGCCTCATGTTGGTGTAAGAGGTCTAAACGCAGTTCCTGTACCCTTTGATGTTAGCGATAATGAAATTCAGGAAAAGCTTTCATCAATTGTTGATCAAATTCTCACCCAAAAAGATGCCAATCCCGACGCCGACACTACCGCCCTAGAACAACAAATAGACAGGCTGGTGTATAAGCTCTACAATCTCACCTGGGAAGAGGTACAAGTAGTGGACCCGGAGTTTGGGTTGAGTGAGGACGAGTATGAAAAGTTTAACATATCGGGGTGACAGGATGTTTTCACTCTTCAGATTATATTAACTACAGACGAAAAATTACCAAATTTTGCCGACAGTAATTTATCAACATAACGAAACCAGTTTCCTGGGCTATGAAGGAATTCAAGTCGACGCCAGCGAGGGTGAAGAAACTCTGGCAACAGCTGTAAGAGAAAATCTTGTAGATCTGGAGGAGAAGCAGCGTTTTCAGGGTGACTTGGAAGAAGTGAAAGGTGCCATTGAACAAACTGGTTTCAACGCCCCGGAAGAATTATTGATAGATTTACAAGCTTTGAATAATCCAGAACCAAAAGATACTCGAGACTGGCGAATCGGAGAATCTATAGCAGAAGTTATTCTTGACGGATACTATGGAGCCCGCTTTTACTGGAATGAGTTGCGTGATGCCCGGAACCCGTATGGAAATAAAACCGGTGCTGATTTGGTTGGGTTTATTGAAACAAATGGAGAAGTATTATTTTTGTTTGGTGAAGTGAAAACATCATCGGAAGAAAGAAGACCTCCTTTAGTAATGACTGGAAAAGGCCAAATGGAAGATCAGTTACGCGATCTTTATTCAAATTCAAAAAAGCAAAAAACACTCATTGAGTATTTAGCAAGTAAAACTCGTAATCTTGCACCTACTGATCCGTTTAGAGAAGATTTATCTAAAGCTTTGAAAAATTATTACCAACCTAATGATTGTAGGTATCAATTATTTGGAGTTCTGGTAAGGGATATAGAACCCGACGAAGAAGATTTGTCCCAGAGTTATGCAAGATTAAATGCAGATATTTTAGAACCTGCGGGTTTACGTTTGTTAGCTGTTTATATGTCCATTGAAAAAGACGATTGGGAAGCGATCATAAATCAGAGTAATCAAAATTAGTGAGTGTTCAAGATAAATATCGTGTGTTGGAAAACGCATTCCCTGAAATGCTGGAGGGGATTGGTGCACTCATTCAAAAAGCCAAAATATGTAACCGGTTTGAATCGGTGCATTTAAGTGATCAAGAATTAGAGTTACTTGAGAAGGCAAAAGAGCTTTCGGAGATAGCTATACTGGAGCGTTGGGAAGATCAGGGAGATGAATTTAAAGCAATCTGTTCAACACATTTTGATATCGCTTCTCAACTTCCGATCGATTTGGATGAAGAATATTTGTTCTATGAATACATAAAGCTCATAAGCTGTGCTTATTTGGGAGAGAATTGGCATATGGCTCGCCAGTTCATAAAGCAAAAGATAGGGGAATTGACTAGCCTAGAGCCTAATGGAAGCTGGAACATCCGATTAATGCAGAAATCTTTCTTGGCTTTGGTTTATCTGATCAAAAAAGATAATTGGGAGGATGTTGATCATGCGGTGAAAACCATTGAGGAATTACGAGGAGAACAAGAAGATTTTGAAAACTCTTTCCTATCGGAGCAAAATGATAATTCGAAACCATTAGCTTCTGCCGAGCTTGTTTCTCTGTATCATTTTGCAAAATCTGTAGAATTAGTTGGAAAATATGTTTTAAATGGAAGGCCTACAGAAGTTGAGACGCAACTTAATTACCACTTAAACTATTCTAAAGAGTACGCTTCTCTTTCTCAGAATATCACTCTTGAATTACTCTTGCAATATTTTGAGGCATTAGCTAAAAAGTTAATTCGAAATACTATTTGGTACAGTACAAGAGGGATTAATTCCAGAGTTTCGGCTTTCAACAAACATATTTCAGAAAGGGCAGATCAAGGAATCTTTGAACTGCTTTATCCCCAGCGGGAATCCATTTTGGAGGGCGAGTTGCTCAATCCTGCTCACAATGCCATTGTAGTTAATTTGCCAACTTCCAGTGGTAAGACCATGATTGCCGAATACAGGATTCTCATGGCATTAAATCAATTTGCCGCCGAAGGAGGTTGGGTAGCGTATGTGGTTCCAACCAGAGCGTTGGTAAATCAAATTTATATTGATCTTAAAAGGGATTTGGGACCCATTGGAGTTAAAGTTGAAAAAGTTAGTGGGGCTCTCGATTTAGATGGTTTTGAAGAAGCTCTTTTAGAAAGAGATTTAGAGAATCCACAACATCCTCAGTTTGATGTGTTAGTGACTACCTATGAGAAGCTGCATTTGATGATAAGGCAAGGTTATGGGGCTCAAGAACTGCGCCCATTAGTACTGGCCGTTGTGGATGAAGCTCATAATATTGAAGACGAACACCGTGGTTTAAATCTTGAGTTACTACTTACTACTATCAAAAACGATTGCGAAAAAGGAAACTTCCTTTTAATGACCCCAGATATAATTAACTCAGATGAAATTGCAAACTGGCTGGGTGGTGACAGGGGAAAAAAAATACAGTTAAGCTTGCACTGGTGGCAGCCTAATGAAAGAGTGATAGGTGCACTGTTAGCGGAAGGCAGCAGAAGAAAATATGATATCAAATTAAAAACACTTCTTTCAAATAAAGGAACTTTTAAGGTTGATGAAGACATTGTGCTGGCTGAGATTGATGAAGGTCCAATGCCAATATCTCAGTTTTATGGTGGTAATGGTAATAAAAAGAAATTTAGTTCATTACTTGCATCAGAAATAATAGATATAAGAGAACCTTCAGTAATTCTTGCAAGAGATCCAGGGAGCACTTTTGATGTAGCACAATTTGTATACGAGAACTCAACGAATCAATTTGAAGAGGATGACGAAATTGAGTTAGTTCGAAGATTTGTTCAGGATGAATTGGGCGCAAATTTTCCTTTAGTGGAATTACTTAAAAAAAGAATAGCCGTACACAGTTCAGTTTTGCCAGACGAGATAAAGCTATTGATTGAGGATTTGATGGGCAAGGGAAAACTTCAAGCTTTGGTAGCAACGACCACTATAGCACAGGGTATTAATTTTCCTATTTCATCAGTGATAATGTCAACTCATTATTATCCATTTGGAAAAGAGATGCCGGTAAGAGACTTCTGGAACCTTGCAGGCAGAGTAGGAAGAGCTGGACAAAGTAGTCTTGGATGGGTTGGTTTTGCTCTTAAAAATGATAACGAGCTTTCTAAAATTGTTGGATATGTTCAAAACGCTGCAGATGACTTAAGGTCACAGTTGGTTAATATGATTAATGCAGCGTTAGCAAATCCAGAGATAAGATTTGAACAATGGCTATTTCGTGATCCAAAATGGTCTGGTCTACTTCAGTATATATCTCATCTATATAGACAAAGCGAAGATCTGAGTGTATTAATTTCACAGCTTGAACAAAAATTACAAAGCACATTTGGGTACGGTAGGTTAAATGAGACACAAAAGAGTTATTTGAGAGATAATATTAGGGAGTACGCTCGTAATATTAATCCACGCGATGCTGCTTTAGCTGATGAAACAGGTTTTTCTACCATTTCACTAAGAAATTTAATGGGGGATTTAAGAGAAGCAAATTTTGATGTTGATGATTGGAAAAGCGACCAACTCTTTTCTCAGCAAAACCAAAGCATGAAGAAGTTGGTAGATATGATGCTGAAGACACCTGAGGTGAGAAAGGCAATGGAAGATGCGGCACCTGGAGGAGACCCAACTGATATGACTTCCTTATCAAGGCTGATTATTGATTGGGTAAACGGTCAAGATATATCCTATTTGGCAAATACCTACTTTTCAGGCCTTGATCAGGCCAAAGCGATAGAAAAATGCTCTAAAGCACTATATAGAAATATTGCTCATGCAGCAACCTGGGGAATCGCTGCTATGCAGAAAATGTCAGAAAGTGGGATTGATTGGGATAGTTTGAGTGAAACGGATATACGAAAGCTTCAAAACCTTCCAGCCATGATTCATTATGGAGTTAATACAGATGAGGCTGTTTTATTGAGAAAAAACAGCGTCCCACGAAGTATAGCAACACATTTGGGAGAACTTTACAATGCTGAGTTTGGTGGAGAAATTTTTAATCAAAATACAGATGATATCACTTCTTGGATTAGAAAACTTGATAATGAAACATGGGATGAAGTTAGGCCATTAGATTCAGTACTTTCCGGAAGTGATTACAAAAAGGTGTGGCATAAATTAACGGGGATTGAAGTGGATTAATCTGAATTAAAAGACAAAGAAGGTTATAACAATGGCATCAAAAGAATTTGATTTTAAAGAGTGGTTTGACAAAGAAGTAGATAAACTTGAAGATGACCCGGAGTATATTGCTTATGGGGAGAAGGTCGAGGTGGAATTTCATAAGTTAAATAGTTGCACTGAAAGTAGAAGAGATCACGATGAGTAGTTCGTCGATTAACAAACAACTGGATGAACTTGCAGATCTTTATGTAGATATGCTATCAGATCATGAGATGTTTGATATCGGTGAATCAAAAAAGCAGCGAACCGCTGACTTGATGTCGTCTATTCGAACATATCTGATTGACCATCCTGGTGAGTTGATTTACGATGAGAACCCTGCTTCCATAAAGCGGAAAATTGCGGTAATAGAGTTGCTTTGGAATGCGTATGATGAATACGAATACGATATCCATTATGATGAACTATTCGGAGGAGACAATACAGATTTTATTACCAATTTTGCATCCGGCTATTTGAAGAGGGCTAAAATGATTAAACCCACTTTCATTTCAGTAAAGAATGTTATTAACAATGAATTCGAAGCCTACTTTCGAGAAGCAACAGAGGCATGGTTGTACGGGTGCAAACATGCGGCAATTATAATCTGTAATTCTTTACTAGAAGATTTACTCAGAAATAAACTCTGCTTAATCAATGGTAATTACGCCACACAGCTTATTGATGGTAAGACACTAAAGGCAAATAGAGACATTAGTTTCCAAAACTTGAAAGATTTTAGTAAAAAAGAAAAGATTCTTTCAAAATCACTAATCAATAAACTGTCTAATATCCAGAAAACAAGAAATGATATGGTTCATAATTTAAATACAGTTTCAGATGAGGAAGCATATGAACGTATAATTGACACGAAAGATATTGTAGAGTATTTGTTGAATAAGAAATAATCAAGTAAACTGGATTCTAAGCTAAAACTACATGGCTGTATACTTCAAATGCAAAAGAGATCATCTTAGAAAAGTCCTCAATCAGCTTCGGGGTTCTATTTCTCATTCCAGGACAAAAGGAATGACGCTTCCGCTTACCATAGAATTTACTCCCAAAAGCATAATCTTATCCAGTCTCCAACAATCTGATACCATTGAGGCTATTTGTGATAAAAAGGCAAAAGTGGAAATACCCTTTCGAGTTATGTGGAAAGCACTCGCCGATCACTCTTCTGAAAACTTTACCGGTCTAATAAAAGAGGGTAAAATCAAAATTGGCACATATGAAGCAAATAACGAGCAAATTCATTTTATTAAGAGCTAAATCCCAATCAACCATATCTTTAAAATGTCGTTTGCACCAGAAAAAATTACTCGGGATCACATAGTAAGAGCGGTACAAAAAATTAAAAATGATGGAATAGACCTTCTTTCATCTACCGGTTACGATGTAATCATTAACGGCGAAGCTTTTCCTCCCAAAGAAATCATGCGCTATGCTCATGAGCAGATGAACGGTAATAAGATGTGGAAACGGAGTGGTGGAGAGCAGACAAATAAATATTTGGAGGATTTCGGGTTTGAGATAATGAAGAAACAAAAGAACAAAAAGCTTTATGAATTGAAGCAAGAGTTTCTTGATGTATGGCCGTTAGAGCGGGTAAAGTCAATGGAGTTGGATGAATATACTAACCTCAATAAAGATGATTCATTCTGTTATTGGCTGGAATCTAAGACACAAGAGTTAGGTAGTATTTGGGGTGGGGCAGCTTATAAGTTTGGGATTTATA
>JBGTFX010000017.1:0-2610 GCA_041747055.1 Balneolaceae bacterium | reverse complement strand
TCAATCGGGGTGGGATACATCCGGGGTTGTAAGGGTAAAAATTATGTTTCAAGGTCAGGAGTATTTTTCTGATGAATATAAATAAACGTAGTGGAAGCTGCATTCACGGGTTACATTTGCAAACGGTGAAATAGTACATTTTATGCTGATGTATGTCAACGCTGAGTCATATTCCTTAAGCAAACCTTTCCTTCAAGAAGGTCAGCAATTACTTGACTCAATAACATCAGTAATTGCATCAAAAATACAGAATATAAGAGTTCAGGACGAGCTAATTGAAAATCAAAATTTAGTTGATAACGCATATAAACTGGCCCGGATTGGAACTTGGGAGTTTGATATGATTAATCAGAAATTGTATTGGTCTTCTCTGACAAAAGATGTCCATGGATTTGATGATGATCATACCCCGGATGTTGAGCACACGATAAATCTTTTTAAAGAAGGGTATGATAGAGAGGTATTTTCTAAAGCAGCCAATAATGCAATCGAGAATGAAATTCCTTTCGATGTTGAGCTGAAAATCATTAGCGGGAAAGGAGATGAGCGTTGGATAAGAGCTACAGGTGAGCCGGAGTATAAGGATGGTAAATGCATACGTTTTTACGGAATCAGCCAGAATGTAACAAACCGTAAACAGGCAGAAGAACATGTGAAGTTAAGTGAACAGCGGTTTAAATCCCTGGTGCAGGAAGGATCGGACCTCATTGCCATTTTAGATGAGGATGCAAATTACACATACATAAGCCCAACAATTAAATCTAAACTGGGGTTTGATACGTCTGAATTAGTGGGTACAAATGTCTTTGATTTTGTTCATCCAAAAGACAGTGAAAGATTACAAGAAGTACTTTCTTATATAAAATCCAGTCATGATCGTATAGAAATTGAACCCTATCGTTTTAAAAATAGTGAGGGAGAATGGCGATGGCTGGAAACAACGGTTACAGACATGAGGAAAGAACCGGCAGTAGGAGGATTAGTAGCAAATTCAAGGGATGTAACTGATCGGAAAATAGAACAACAAAAACTTGTTGAATCACTTGCTGAAAAAGAGACACTGCTTGCCGAAGTTCATCACCGGGTAAAAAATAATTTAGCAGTAGTGATTGGTTTACTTCAATTACAGGAGAGTGATGATCCTGAAAACAAGGTGGCCGAAAGATTACAAGACTGTGTTACACGTATTCAAACAATGTCTCAAATTCATGAGCAGTTATATCAATCAAATAATTTTTCCAATCTTGATTTCAAAGAGAATATCCAACGGTTGATGGAAAATATTTTTAAGACCTTTAAATCTGAATTGAAGCTGCATATTGATTCCAATATTCAGTTAACGCATTTAACGATTAACCAAGCCATTCCCTGTTCGCTCGTAATCAATGAAGTGCTTACAAATACTATGAAACATGCATTTGTCGGGAAAAAAGAGGGGACTATTTCTGTAAATCTATCTGAAAACACTGAAAAAATTATTCGAATTGAGATCAGAGATAATGGGGTAGGCTTTCCCAAAGATTTTATTGTAGAAGAATCTGATTCACTGGGCATGACTTTGATAAGGGTAATATCAAATCAACTCAATGCAATTCACACTTTCGATTCCTCAACCAAAGGTACAGTATTTGTCCTCGAATTTGAAAAGACCATATCCGAGAAAAGACTGTTATAAATCTTTTAAATCCCACTCTACTGAGTTTTTAGAGACATAATTGGATTTAAGTGATTCACTTGTATACGTAGAACGCCTTTGAAATGATTCGTGCAAAATTTTAGTAATTCTATATTTTTTAGTTCTGACATTGGCTTCAGAAATCTTAAAAAATTGACTGGCCTCTTTTGTCGTAGTTTCCGGGTAATTCATAAAATGTGTAATGAATTCTCTGGAGTCTTGATCAAGTTCCTTCAAACAAATCTTTAGAATCTCCATGCGTTCCTTATCGGCAAGTTTTTCAATTTGTTCAGCGGGCTCAGGAAAATGGTGATCCATAATGTCACCGGATAGGAATGTATTTTGCTTCTTAATAAATCGAATATATTCGTGCCGGCACGCTTTAACCATGTAGGTGTAAATATATTTTTTATTTCGAATTTTATTCTTCCTGATTCGTTCGTAAACATTTAAAAATGCTTGCTGAGCACACTCTTCTGCAGCCTGTTTATTCGCTCCCATTACAACTTCCAAATACTGTTTAAGCTTAAGTAATAGATCTTCAAGAGATCTATCAATTTTTTGGTGATTTCCCTTCCGAAGGGGGTCCACTAACAGGGAGTAGTCGAAAGTAAAGTTTTGAGCCACGTTTTCCATGATTCCGGATTTTAGTACTATAATTTACCAGAGACATCTTGAGGCAAGCATTTTTGTAACCTCGAAAGCCTAATTATTTTAGCCTTAACCCAAAGTTTTAGTTGAGGGAGAGACTGAACACAGATACAATATATTAGAAATTATTAATATTAAAAATTTCTAATAGTTTTAAATTGAAGTGCTCTCTCGAATTATAGCGTAAAATGTTATCGCTTAGTTATTTGTGTAACCCGGCCCCTTTACAAATCTACCACCGAAATTACCTGTATGTTCACCATTTTTTAACATTTGAACCCCAT
>JBGTFX010000016.1:0-1929 GCA_041747055.1 Balneolaceae bacterium | reverse complement strand
TTTGATTGCGATTCCTGTGCAGTTTTAATGGATGGAGATAGCGGCGAAATTATTTTAAATCCAAATGAGAGTGAAGAAACTCTCTTTAGAAAACGGAAAGAAAAACAAAAAAAATTGCGGGAAGAATCGCTTGTTTGGGTTTCAAAGCCGAATAGAACCAATTGTGGATTTCCTTTTACTCTACGGGCTAATGTAGAATTTTTAAATGAGTTGCCAAGATTAAGAACTCATGGGGCAAAAGGAGTAGGGTTACTGCGAACTGAAGCAATTTTATTTGAGTCCAAAAACTTTGATGTTGATCATCAGGTAGAATTCTATCGCTCTGTGCTTGAAGCAGCTGATGGGGAATCTGTTACAATTCGTCTATTTGATGCGGGGGGCGACAAACTTTTAGATGATTATGAGGCAGAGGCCAACCCGTTTTTAGGATGGAGGGGCATAAGAATGTTACTGGATAAGCCCGAACTATTGGATCAACAATTGGAAGCTTTACTGCGGGTTTCAGTCGATTTTCCCGGCAGATTAAAAATTTTAGTTCCAATGGTATCCCGTCTCGAAGAAATAGATGAGGTTAAGCAGGCCATTGAGAGAGTAGAAAGGATGATGGAATTACGAAATATTTCATTTGATAAAACAATTCCCCTTGGAATAATGATTGAAGTGCCAAGCATTGCCCTGATGGCTGATAAAGCCGCTGAAATGGTTGATTTTTTCAGTGTAGGAACCAACGATTTAACTCAGTACACACTTGCTGTTGATCGTGGAAACGAAAACATCTCAAAGCTTTACGAACCATCAAGTCCCTGCGTTTGGAAGCTGATCGCTATGGCAAAATCCGGCGCAGATAAAGCCGGTATTCCCATGGCTGTATGTGGTGAAATGGCTTCAAAACCGGAATTGGCTGCTTGTTTTTTGGGTATGGGAATTAACGAACTTAGTATCACTACCAATTCCATTCCTGAAGTTAAAGCGACCCTTTGTAAAAGTTCAAAAAAAGAACTTCAGGAGCTGGCGGAAACAATTTTGTCTTTCCATGAAACTCATTTAATTAATTCGCATTTAAAGAAATGGATGGAAGGAAAATTGTTAATTGATGGAGCAGAAACATAGTCTTTTAGGGAGAAGTGGTAAGCACTGCTATTTGGATAAATCTGAAAACGTTTCCATGCCTTTATTAATAATTTTTTTAAGCATGTTGAATTAATAAAATTAATATTGCAATTCTTTAACCTGAAATTATAAAGTTTAAAACCTATTATTTTATTAAATAATAAGGTAAATTCATATTTTTATAACCTTTAACAATAAGACTATGCTTCAGAAAGAATTCACGCCAAAGAGAACCGTATGTAAAGTTACTTTTTCAATTCCTAAAGAATGGGCAGATAAAGAGGTTGCTATTGCCGGTGACTTCAACAATTGGGATACCACTTCTAATAAGCTTGAAAAAACTGATAATAAATGGAAAACACTTTTACGTGTAAAGCCGAATAAAACCTATCGCTTTAAATATTTTATTGACGGCGAATACTGGGAAAATGATGACTCTGCAGATTCATATGTAGCCAATGAATTTGGTACAGAAGATTCTCTGCTGGAAGTTGGAAAATAAAGCATGAAATCTTCATTCAACATACAAGAATTTCAGAATCGACTCCGCACAAACTGGCTTGGTTCTGAAATATTGTATGAAGAATATTTGCCCTCGACTAATTTATATCTCAAAAAGATTCCGGTTGAATCCATTTCGCAGGGAACAGTTGCAATTACCGATCATCAAACAAAAGGGAGAGGGCAGTACGAGAAATACTGGGAAGCTGAACCCGGGGCAAATTTAACATTTACGATTTTTTTTAAGCCAAAATCGGGTGAACGTATGTCTTTGCTAACCCTTGGTTGTGCTTATGCCATTAAAAAATCTTTACAACC
>JBGTFX010000015.1:0-2056 GCA_041747055.1 Balneolaceae bacterium | reverse complement strand
TCTGGATGGCATGCTGTTTTTACGGTTACTGGCTTGCCTTCCAATTCAAAATAACTTGTTATTATTCCATTCCACAGATCCATATCCTGATGTGTATTTTTTAGATCGTCTGCTTTAGCCCTCGCTCCATCAGATTTTAATAGAAGGAATCCGATGCGTCCCAAATTAAACCGATGCGGATTTTCCGCCAGCCACGAAGATAATTCAGGCTGTTCACTATTGGGAATGTCGTATTGAACCATGCGTCCGTGTGTATCCATCATTAATCCATTGAAGTCTTCAACTCGCAATCCTTTTGGCAACGGCAGACTGTGCCAACTCCAGTGCGACATTGTATTAAACGGCACAAACGTTTGAAGCCCAGTTATATCGACTCCAAAGGCAAACTCTCCATTACCGACCTGAGCAGGGCTATTAGGATTAGTCGACGTAGTTACTATTCTATGCCGTTCAACAACCTTTTTCCGATCTATCTTGTTTGTGTAACTATTATTCACACTGTCTTGCCCAAAAACAGTTAGTGAAATAGTAAGAATTAAAATCGTTTGAGTAACCTGTTTCATAGAAATATAGGTAATAGTTAGTCTGAATCTATAGTTTCAAATCTCTTTTTGGCAAACATACCAGCTATGATTCAGCCTGAGGCTCAATATCTTGCTATCCGCGTAAAAGTAGGGGATTCTTATTTATTAGGCAACGTTTTTCTTTCTCCCAAAATATAACCTAATTAAATGTGTAATGAACACCTGTCATTTCTTCTGCTACCTTCCATAGTTTATTGGCGATTTCTTTGTCTTTTGTAGCTTCATCGGAATCAACTATGGTAGGGTTTCCTCTCATTTCCTGGAAACCATCCGGTCCAATATATTCACCTCCCTTTAATTCCTTTTGCAAAGCAGCATATAAAATAGGAAGGGCGCCTTTTTTTGAGCTTTGCAAAAACAAATTTCCAAGCGGTCTAATTAATGCTGGAAAATATCTGTCCAAATTCGTCTTTGCTAATCCTGGATGTGCTGCCAGTGAAATGGTACTTATACCGGATGCAGATAATCTTCTGTTTAGTTCATAGGCAAATACCAAACATGCTCTTTTACTTTGACCGTATGCTTTCTTTTTATTGTACCCTTTTTTAAAATGCAGGTCATCAAAGTTAATAGAAGCCCATTTATATGATAGACTGCTTAAAGTAATTACCCTGGCGTCAGGCGTATTCGTTAGCAGTTGCATTAAAAGACCCGTGAGCGCAAAATGTCCTATAAAGTTTGTAGCGAGCTGATTTTCAAAACCATCCTCCGTTTCCTTATACGGCGACATCATAATGCCTGCATTGTTTATCAATAGGTCTAATCTGTCAAAGTGATGCTGAAAATCTTTTGCAAATTGTCTCACTTCATTTAAGCTACTCAAATCTACTTTCATTGGTGTTACCTGAGCAGCGGGACAGCTTTTCAATATATCTGCTTTGGCTTTCTCTGCTGCATCTAATCTTCTACAAGCCAATATCACTATCATTTCTTTTTTCGCCAACTGAAGAGCGGTCTCAAAGCCGATTCCACTGTTTGATCCGGTGATTATAACAACTTTACCTTGCTGAGAAGGATATTGTGATAGATTCCAATTATTCATGCTATGTTTTTATGATGGCTATTGCAAAAGTTGGCATGTACGAACCGGCGCCTGACCTTTCACTGGGAGGGTATCAAAGAACAACTCCTGACATTCCATTGCTGGAATACTACCTCCAGGCCAAGTACGGCAACAAAACCGAATCCAAACCGAAGTAGAAGAGAAAGTGTGGTCAATTTGTTCTTTTACTGGTGTTAAATGTTTTCCTTTAGTCACGTTCTTAGCGCTGTTTTTTCAGTCTACCAGAGCGTTTTAGGCCATTTCGCAAAGCCCGTGCTGTGCATTCGTTTTATTCCGTCATTTGATAATTATTGGCAATGCAAAAAGAATTGTTCCTATCACAAAAATTATTGTCAGCATATGAATTTTATAATGATTTGCGCTTAAAAAAATAAATTGTTGAATGGTTCGGATAAACCAAAATAAAGAA
>JBGTFX010000014.1:0-9249 GCA_041747055.1 Balneolaceae bacterium | reverse complement strand
AAATTGATAGGTAATTATGTTGGTACACGTGAGTGTCATATAGAACCTGATTGGTTGCTTATTTATGAAGATCATGACAACGAGCTGATCCTGATTCGTACCGGTACCCATTCAGATTTATTTGGGTAGTAAGTGTTAATGGAGTCAGATCGTCAGCATAACCGCCACACCGTTATACTCCGAGTAAAGTTCAGTCGTTTTTACAAGTGATAGAGATTAATTACATTACGTTATGTCTGAAAAAGAACTCATAAAACGAATCAAGAAGCTTCCCTCTGAAGCCCAGCAAGAAGCGGCAGATTTTGTCGAATATCTATCCCAAAAGTATATCCAGCAACCAGTTGATTCCAGTTCACCTAAAAAGAAATCCATACTCGAAAGTTCGTTCAGGGGAATGTGGAAAGATCGGGAAGAGATGCAAGACAGTACAAAGTGGGTTCGGGAACTTCGAAAAAGTCGTTGGGCTAAATAAAACCAATTATGGCTCAACCTGTAATAGTTGACACAGATATTCTCATCGATTTTGGTTTAGACAGGCTCGATGCTGTTCAGACTATGGCAAAGCTTGAAGAAAATTAGATTCTTACTGTCAGCGTAATCACAGCTATGGAGTTGTACGCTGGCTGCCGAAGTAAAAAAGATCTGAAGAAAGTTGATGAATTACTTTCGGGTATAAACATCGAGTTGGTTACGAAGACAGTATCGGAAAAAGCGTTCGAGTTAATGAAGAAGTTCAGATCGAGCCATGGCGTGGAAATTAATGATATGATGATTGCTGCAGCTGCGATGACATTAGAAGTGAAGTTAATTAGTAAAAATCAAAAGCACTATACGTTCCTACCGGATTTGGAGCTTCTAAAATATCCTGTGATCGAAGTATAATGCACCGTTAATGGCACTTTACATCAGTATTATTCTGAAACCTAAATTCCTTTTTCTCTTGTTATATTGTGGATAGACTCAAAACTCGACATTATGAATAACCTCCAACATATCAAATCGCAGATCATACCGATTCTGAAAAAATACGGCATCAAAAAAGCCGGAATCTTCGGGTCAACTGCACGACGTGAATCTGTGGCGAACGATCTGGACCTGCTTGTTAAGATTGACAGAAAGATGAGCTTGCTGGAATTTATTGGGATTCAACAGGAACTGGAAGACGAATTAGGCATGAAAGTTGATCTTGTGGAATATGAAGCCATCAAGCCAGCCTTAAAAGAGGATATCCTCAGGGATGAAGAACCTGTGCATGAGTAAAAGAAATCCAGATGTCTATCTTCAGGATATTTTAGAGAGCATTGAATATATCCAAGAGTTTTCTTGATGGTGTTTCGGAAGATGAATTTTATAAAAATGTAGAGAAACAGGATGCTGTACTTCGAAGATTGGAAATCATCGGGGAAGCAGTAAAGCACCTGCCTGAAGAAATTCGAGAAGACCATCCTGATATCCCCTGGCGCCAAATTGCCGGAATGAGAGATATCATTATTCATGAATATTTTGGCATCACCCTTAATATGATTTGGGTTGTGGCAACAGAGGATATTTTGGAACTCAAAACAAAAGTAGATGAGATCATCAAATCCAACCAATAATCAGATCGGCCATTAACAAGCGGTTCGTACGATCGGTAAGCATATGGTACTCTATGGTTTATATCCCCCGCCGTTAAGCCGCCAAGCCGTTAACGCACCCTTCTCCAATACTGCTCGTCTATTCTTTTTGTTATTTCATTACGTATTAATTTTGTACATTTAAAGTACGTTAAAAGAAAAATTTTACCATTATGGCAACAGCACGAATTGAAATAGACCAAGATATCCAACCACTTTCTGAGTTCCGAAAGCATGCAGCAGATTTCATCGACCGTATAAAAAAACAGAAGCGATCAATTGTTTTAACACAGCACGGCAAAAGTGCTGCCGTTTTAGTCGATGTGTCAGAGTATCAACGCATGGTTGATAAAATTGACCTGATGGAAGAGCTGATTGAAGCTGAACGACAAATTGCAAGAGGTGAAGTCGTGTCTCACGAAGAAGCGAAAAAACGAATTAAAGAAAATCTTGCCAAGTGGAAATAGTCTGGACCAATCAGGCATTGCATAAGCTAAACAAGTTTGTAGATTACATCGCCCAGGATGATATTGTCACTGCCGAAAAATGGGCATTGAAACTGATTGAGAAAACCGATCAACTCATTGAACAACCGGAATCAGGTCGCATTGTGCCTGAGTATAATGAACCGAATTTGCGTGAACTGATATTTGGTATCTATCGGGTAATCTATCGGATACGTAAAGAAGAAAATATAATATATATCCAGACCGTGTGGCATGTACGGCAAGATCCTCCTAAATCGAGTGTGGGGTTGCGTTAATAAAGTAAATCAAGCGGACACGTTTGCGTTTAGTTACTTACATTCAAGTACTTAGCCGTGCCGCTTATTTGCCAAGCCGTAAACCACCTGATACACTTTCCATCAATACTTATGAAATTTCCGCTTCGTTAAGTAAATTACTGTCGTTAAGAAATTCATTTTACCATGATCACGAAAGAAAAAGTTAAAAAAGAAATTGACCGGCTTTCCGAAACGGAATTGGAAAAAGTATATCTATATCTCTCCTCTTTAAACAAGTCAAAGAAGACCAAGCCAAATATTCGTTCCTTGAAACTGAAAGGAAAACTGGACGAACAGGATCTTCGAGCTGTAGCATATGAGTAAAATTCTTATTGACACCAATATTCTTGTTTATGGAATTGACCAGGATTCGGCATTTTTCAAGAGAGCCAGAACGATATTGGAGCAAGAGAAAAATCAACTCGTCACCACTTCTAAAAATCTGATCGAATTCCTTGCCGTCACAACCAAGTCATCAGGATATAATCTGAACAATGACACGGCTTTGGAAATAGTCGAAGAGATCATAACGGGTATCGAAATTGTTTATCCAACCCAGGAGTCAATGGCCATCTTTCTCGACTTATTGAACCGGTATCAACCTAAAGGACTAAAAGTTCACGATTTTGAGATCATCAGTATCGGCTTGGCGAATGGTATACACGATGTGGCTACATTTAATGCGAAGGATTTCAAATCTGTTAAAGAGATATCCCTCTTGGAAGTATAGCTACGATGGTTAACAAGCGCTTCAACGCGGACTTGGCCGCTCATTGCTATTAAACAAGATTTCAACTGTTGCAGTAAATCCATCACTTTGGTAGCTATAAATAGCCAAGCCGGTTAAACCGCAGACCGTTAATTGTCATCACAAATACCGAGTCAAGAGAAGACATCAAGAGTCAACTACATCAAAGAATTCAGATATAGTTCTGATTTCCGTTTTTCCAATTTTCTTTAACACTAATAGATCTTTGTCTCCGGTTAGTAAGTAGTCGGCTTTACCGTCAACTGCCAACGATAGCAAAAAGTTATCTTTTGGGTCACGACATTTTGATATCTCTGAAGTTACATTCACAAATTCTGCGACTTCATCAATCGTCTCCAATAGATCCTCTAATTCATCCCTTGAAATATATTTTCTGAGTTTTGGACGTTTAGCAACAGCTACAAATTCCTCAAGTAGTTCCTGACTGAATAGGAGTTTAGATTTTTGATTAAACAGCAATTCATCGAGCTTTTCAAACTTACTGCTAATCAAAAAACTGATCCATAGATTGGTATCAAGGATGAGGCGCATTGTTACTTATTTGTTCGTCTGGAGCGGACGACATCCACTTCTCTAGCGATCTCTTCAGGACTTGGCGCAGTTTCAGATTTGGATCGGATTTTTTTCAAAACATCAGAAAATTCACTCTTGGTTGATTTACGAATAGCTATCAGATCTAAATCAGCCAGGTCTTTAAGCAGTTTTCTGGCTTTTGGATTTAATATGTCTACTTTTACTGTTTCCATGCTTTAATGTACAAAATTGGTCTTTATTCGGAAAGTTTTAGGCACTTCCTGATGTGGTAATTAACGAATTAAATGAAATCAAGTTGTCATCAATATCGGAGAATGCCAATTAACAAGCATTTCAAGAGGATTTTGCCGTATTTAGCCTGATTCAATATTTTTAATCTTGTAGAAATCCTGACTTTTCTTCACTTTACCAGCCAGTAATGGCAAAACCGCTTAAATGCCAAGCCGTTAAGTGGCTCAATAAAACTTATCTTCCCCCGTTGAAATGTAAGTACATTGTAATTATATTGTAATGTCAAATCACACAACATGGAAGCTATGAAGACAAAAATAATTCGTATTGGGAATTCCCAGGGGGTTCGAATTCCAAAACCTCTGATTGAAGAAAGTGGGATTACCGAAGAAATAGAGATGATTCTCAGAGACAATGAGATTGTTCTTCGCTCAGCTGAAACCATTCGTAAAGACTGGGAAGAGTCATTCGAAAAGATGGCTGAACAAGGTGATGATGCTTTATTGGATCAGGAGGAAATAGAAAAACCATCCGACTGGGACGAAACTGAGTGGACATGGTAGGAAGAAAACCGGTCCGAAGGTTTGAAGTACATCTAATTTCACTCGATCCGACAAAAGGATCTGAAATCAGGAAAACTCGTCCCTGTGTAATCATTTCTCCCGATGAAATGAATAAGCATATCAGAACAATAATCATCGCACCGATGACTTCCACAATAAAAAATTATCCAACTCGGGTTACGACTATATTTCAAGGTAAAAAAGGGAAGATTGTTTTAGATCAAATTCGTACAGTTGATAAAAGCCGTTTGATCAAAAAACTTGGCTCAATCAGCAGTTCAGCCGAAGAAAAAGTACTCAGTGTGTTGCAGGAAATGTTTGCTACATAGATTCGCCCACTTAACCAGCGGCTCAAACGGACGGGTTTGCGTTTAGTTGTTTACATTCTAATAATTAGCCACGCCGGTTATTTACCAAGCCGTATGTTTCTCAATCAGTACTCTCCCCTTTAAAAATTTCTCAGTTTCATTTTTCAATTTTTCTGTTTGACAATGTTCGCATATATGCTAACTTTAGTCTATGCGCATTATTAAGTTCTACAGAACCGAATCCGGCAACTGTCCGGTGGAAGAATTCTTAAAGGATCTTCCTGATAAGCAATCCCAAAAAAGATTGCCTGGACTTTACGTGTGGTTCGGGATCTGGAACAGGTGCCAACGCAATATTTAAAAAAGCTTAAAAGTACAGATGATATTTGGGAAGTCCGTGCAACCATTGGCAATAACACGTTTCGGTTACTCGGTTTTTTTGATGGGCCGAAGTTAATCGTATTAACCAGCGCATTTGCCAAAAAGACGAATAAAGCCCCAAAACAAGAAATTGAAACCGCCGAAGAGCGGAAACGAGATTATTACCGGAGGAAAGGACAATGAAAAAAGACGATATAGAAATTTTTATCGATCAGAAAAAAGCAGAAAGCCCGGAGTTCGCCGAGAATTTTGAAGAAGGATATCTAAACTTTAAAATTGGCGTGATTCTTCGTCAGGCACGTGAAGAACTTGGGGCTACTCAGGCAGAGGTAGCTAAGAAGCTGAATACCACCAAATCTGTGATTTCCAGAATGGAAAATCATGCCGAAGATATCAAGCTTTCCACTTTGGCGAAGTATGCGAAGGCATTGGGCAAGAAGGTTAAGCTCGAAATTCAGTAAATTCAAAACATAACCAGCGGTTCCCCGAATGGTCGGAGCAGGCTGTGCGGATTCGTTTTGGCTTTGGGGCTATGCAATATTTGTCAGCTCACCGCACAACCGCCAAACCGTTATAGGGTGGAATACCATTTGTTCAAAACTAAAACAACAGTATCAATTACCCGCAACAAATGTTTGCCTATTCTTCTATATTGGCATGTAATGCGTAGGGATATAAATGCGTTGTGTTATTAATAACAGCTTATGAGATTTTGTACTTAAAACAGACCGAAATGGCAACAGTTGATAAAATAAGAAACGAATTGGTTGATAAGATTATCTCTATAAAAAACAGAGATTTTCTTGAAGCACTTGACAAATTGATTTCTTCAAGTTCCTCTGAATCTGATGTCGTTGAATTGACAAAAGAGCAAAAAATAATGTTGGAAATGAGTGAAAGGGACATCAAAAGCGGAAATCTGATTTCCCAAGAAGCGATGGATAAAAGAAATCTGGAATGGCTAAACGCAATATAATTTGGGCAAGAACAGCTGACCTCCAATTCGTTGGGATTTTAGAATATTGGGTTATAAAATCGGTTGATTTATAAATTCAATGGTTTATCGGCAATTTGCTTTGTTCTTTCCGAAACCAACGTTACAAGTTTTTTTGAATAAGCATTGGATTTGTTTCGACTGCATGATGCCCTTGTTATAGGGTAGGCTGCAATTTCCTCATAACGTTTCTCGACCAGGGGCATATGGAGATTCTATACCCATTCTTTTCGGTTAAGCACTGACCTTTTGAATTACATACTACCTATTCATTTAATCACCTAAACCCCAATTGCCCATAGTCTAAGTTGAGTAACATTATTTTTTACTCTTCAATATTTTTAAAAGTTTTTCAGGATCTTGCATTTTTGCCCCAAATAAAGTTGGTCGCCTCGCTGCATATGCCCTGAGCCGTTATTTATCTAAAACGAAGCCAAAGTCAAGAGATCAGAAATTGACAATTCACTCCTTATTTTTTCGTAAAAACCTGTACTTTCCGTCATGAGTGAAAAAAGAGATAGACATTGAAATTGACCGGCTAACTAACTCTATCGAAAACAGTGTCACCGGTGAAGTTTTTGATACAAAGGTTGTTTGGCTCGATAAATCAGGCAAAAAGGATATGAAGGGTATATTGCCTTTGACTCCAAGTCTGCGTTAATTGAACACTACAAGAAAAAACTTGGTGCAACGCATTTCAAGGGATCCCGAGAAATCGGGATGAAAAATACTTTCAGGATTAAAACCATGGCTATAGTTAGAGAACCCAAATGAGTTGATTTCGTTGTTAAGTCAGAACCCTGGACTGATAAGGAGTTGAAGGAGTTCAGGAAACTGATGAAAAAGCAGAAGTCCGACCTTGGTGAAAAAAAAACGTTCCAAGATCACAGAGAATTATAAAAAGGTTTCCAAGCAACCGGCGTAGTCTCCTGCTTTCCTATTTATAGCTACGCCAAATAAATGCTGAGCCGTTATGTGGCTTACCCCCCTCTTGCAATATTACCCCTTTTAAGTTAGTTTCATATTTACACCATAACGAAACTTAAAAGGTTATGCCAAGCATCACAGTCAAAAATATACCAGAGCCCATTTACAAAAAGCTAAAGCAGCAGGCAGAAGCTCAACATCGCAGCATGAACAGCGAAATTATAGCCTGTTTGGAGCGATCCGTCGAGCCAAAGCGTGTTTCTTCTGATGAAATTCTCCGTCAGGCACGGATGATGAGAAGAAAAGTGAAAGGAAGCCTGTCTTTTGAAGAAATCCAGAATGCCATTGATCAGGGCAGACCATGATTGTAGTTGACACAAATATCCTTGCCCACTTTTGGTTACCATCAGACCATACGGAACTTTGTGAGCAATTATTTCAATGGGATCCGGATTGGATTGCTCCTGTACTGTGGAAAAGTGAATTCAGGAATGTTGTTATTCTTTATATGAGGAAGAAACTCATTGAAGTGCCGGAAGCAATACAAATAACTGAAAAAGCAGAAAATCAAATGAAAGATCGAGAATTCCATGTGAACTCAGTTCAGGTTTATGATCTGGCAGATAAATCTGATTGTTCTTCCTACGACTGCGAATTTATCAGTCTTGCAGAAGATCTGGATACCAAACTGATAACCATGGACAAGCAAATTCTTCGTTCGTTTCCTGTGCGATGTGCTAAACCATCGGATTTTCTTAAATCATAATATCGCCACATAACAAGGGCTTCAAATTAAAGTTGCTCGCCTCGCCGCTTATTTGCCAAACCGTTATGTGGTTATCTAAATATCAATAAATTGGATAATCTACTTACAGCTTTAAATTTTCGATTGGGCATAGCTTTTCGAGTTTAATAAACTCGCTATGATTGTTCATTTCTAGCAGTTACTTTAGATGTTAATTTATCAACTAAAATTTCTATGGCTCCATCATTACTATTTACGTACACAGCTTGTGGAATTTTCTTTCTTACGGGTCTAATCACCGGCGTTTGGAAGTACTACCACATCCATTCATCGAAGGAAGCACAAGCGCCTGTCTATGTGGATATCGCACATCGAACCTCACTGATGTATAGTTTTGCCACACTGGGTCTGGCCAAATTTGTGGAACTAAGTCCCTATTCCGAGACGGTGACGTTCTGGTCGGCAGCAGCGCCCATCGTGTTTTTCGCTCTGGCGATTTCAACGTATGTAATTCATGGATTTCTGAAAGACACCGATAATCAGATGAAAAAACCTCACAAACTGGGATCATTCACGCTTCCTAATTGGGTGATTATCACATTTATGGTGGCGCTGATCATAGCTGAGATCGGAGGGTTTGTAATTTTGTTTGTGGGATTCTTGAGTACGCTCTAGCTCACCGAGTTTCGGTTTTTCGGTTGCGAGAATTCGACCGCTAGGTCGCCGTACAAGCGACCAACACATCCTTTCCTCACACAATTCGGGCGATACATTTAATGAGCTATCTTCAAACTTACTTGATGAACATAAAAATTAACGTCAGACAATAGGCGTTTGGGTCAATGACGGGTATAGTGGTTAATTGAACATTCTAGCTCGCATCAGCATTTGTGGTGGGTGTATTGACAGTAAAGTGCTCCGAAATCCGCCACTGCGCCAATCGCCAAACCGTTATACTGAGGACGCGTTTTCTGATTGTGTCATTAGAAAGTTGGTCGCTTGGCTGCTTAAGCCCAAATCCGTTAAGCCCATTTCACCGGTTCGTTTTGGCATCAGTCTTGGCAGTAGGAAACCGGTTTGAAATTATGAACTGAATACAGGATGCAACAGGATTGCCGGTCTTGGGCATGTTATCGTGGCTGTTCAGCTGCTCGATTTCAGGACCTCCGCCTGGCATCGGGGGTGGCCGTCAGAATGGTTAAAAACGGAGGATTCTTTGTGACTGAACGAAGTCACGAATGGCACCATTTTGTTAATATAATTTAGAGTTCTGTTATTGAATCCTGCTAAAGATCCGGTACACTGTTTAAGTGGCAGCGCAGAAATTAAATTACCGGGGCGGAAATCGAGTTTTAAATCAATATATATATATAGATACCGTTCATTTTTCATCCTCA
>JBGTFX010000013.1:0-7439 GCA_041747055.1 Balneolaceae bacterium | reverse complement strand
AACCGGAGGGATGATGCCACCGAACGGCTGCTGGATTATGCGGATAAGATTAAGGATCAAAACACCGGGAAAGTCGCGGCAAAGAAAGATGCTTGGCGAAGTGGTACGGTTGAGGAGAGGATTAGTCATGCGCTCGTGAAGGGAATAGTGGATTATATTGAGGAGGATGTGGAGGAGGCTCGTCAGCAGTACGACCGCCCCATTGAGGTGATTGAAGGCCCGATGATGGACGGCATGAATATCGTGGGTGATCTGTTTGGCTCGGGAAAGATGTTTTTGCCTCAGGTAGTGAAAAGTGCCCGCGTGATGAAGAAAGGCGTGGCTATTTTAATTCCGTTCATTGAAGCAGAGAAGGAGAAAAATCAAAACACGGAGCCAAAAGCCAAAATATTGCTGGCTACGGTGAAGGGTGATGTTCATGATATCGGGAAAAATATCGTGGCGGTTGTTCTTCGTTGCAACAATTACGACGTGGTGGATATCGGTGTGATGAATCCTGCCGAAAAAATCCTGGATGCTGCGCGGGAACATAAGGTTGACATCGTCGGACTCAGCGGGTTGATCACCCCTTCCCTTGATGAAATGGTGAACGTTGCCAACGAGATGAAACGCGAGGCGCTCAGTATTCCTCTGATGATTGGCGGTGCAACCACATCCAGAATGCATACGGCCGTAAAAATTGCGCCGTCTTACAATCACCCCGTCATTCATGTTTTGGATGCATCGCGAAGCGTAACTGTGGTAAATCGATTGGTTTCCGATACGCTGAAAACCGGTTTTCTGGATGAAATTTCTGCTGAGTATGAAGGATTACGTGAGCAGTACAAGAGCCGAGGCAGAAAGAAAAAGTATCTGCCGCTGGAAAAAGCCCAGGCAAACAAAACAGAAATTGATTGGAGCCAAACAAATATTTATAAACCTAACAAATTGGGTATCCATCGGTTTGATGATGTTAGCTTGAAAACCCTTCGGAATTATATAGACTGGACTCCATTTTTTATAGCCTGGGAGATGAAAGGGCGATATCCTGATATTCTGGATGACCCCAAAGCCGGAGTCGAAGCCCGAAAACTGTTTGACGATGCCAACGAACTGCTTGATAAAATGATCGATGGCGAGCTTCTGAAACCAACAGGAATTGCCGGACTATTTCCCGCAAATGCCGTGGGGGATGATATTGAAATTTACGCTGATGATTCTCGAACCACAGTTTTAAAAACGTTTCACACCCTTCGTCAGCAGTCGAAGAAAAGAGCGGGTCAGCCCAACAAAGCTTTGGCTGATTATGTGGCTCCGAAAGATTCCGGAATTGCAGATTATATGGGTGCTTTTGCCGTTACCGCCGGACACGGCACTCTCGAACTCGTAAAAAAATTCGAGGATGATAACGATGATTATAACGCCATTCTCGTAAAAGCACTCTCCGATCGATTTGCTGAAGCGTTCGCCGAAATGCTTCACGAAAAAGTACGCACAGAGCTGTGGGGATATTCTCAAAATGAGAACTTCGAGAATCACGAGTTGATCCGCGAAGAGTACGACGGAATTCGTCCGGCCCCCGGCTATCCCGCGCAGCCCGACCACACCGAAAAAGAAATTCTCTTTGATCTGATGAACGTATCCGAGGCAACCGGGATTACGCTCACAGAACATTTGGCAATGGATCCTGCATCATCCGTCAGTGGTCTCTATTTCGCGCACCCTGAGGCTAAATACTTCAACCTGGGAAATATCAAACGCGATCAGGCCGAAGATTACGCCCGCCGAAAAGGGATGGATGTTAAAACCGTTGAAATGTGGCTGGGCCCAAATTTGGCATATGAGAAAGATTAGATATAAGTCCCCCTTTGAAGGGGGAGTTATATCACTTTCTCGACCCACTCCTCCTCCAGCAATCTTCCGTGTGATCATCCACCATTCCGACTGCCTGCATGTACGCATAGCAGATGGTTGAGCCGATAAATTTGAACCCATCTTTTATTAGCTGCTTGCTCATACGGTCTGATATTTCCGTTTTGGCCGGCATCTCCTTCATGCTTTTGTAGTGATTTTTAATAGGCTTGCCATCCACAAATTGCCAGATATAATCGCTGAATGATCCCCGCTCGTCTTTGATTTTCAAAAAGGCTTTTGCGTTGGTAATGGCCGCATCAACCTTCAACCGATTTCTGATGATTCCCGGATTTGCCAGTAATTCTGCTTTTTTGGCGTCATCATACCTCGCAATTATTTCAGGATCAAACTGATCAAACGCTTCTCTGTATGATTCCCGTTTTTTCAAAACCGTAAGCCAGCTCAATCCCGCCTGGGCTCCTTCAAGTATCAGCATTTCAAACAAATGGATGTCATCATAACTGGGAATTCCCCACTCCTCGTCGTGATATTTTTGCTCAATTTCGGTGTTTTCTGCCCATCCGCATCGTTTCATTCCATTCCACCTCTAAATCTGTTAACTTTAGGCTGCTTTTTGATTTGACGAAAATACTGATCAACATAATTAAAGAATATACAATGACCTGGAAAGAAACGATTGAACAATTTGCTACTTCATCAGACATCAGCAAACCATTAACACATAAGTTGATCGCCCTCACGGGCTTGCTCGAAAATTTTCTGGAGCAAAAAGGACTTACCTCTTTACAAAAACTTTCTGCAGAGCTTCCCCAAAAAGCAGCTGAAGCATTTTCTGAAAGTGGAAACACAACAAATAAGGAACTTCAAAAACAGATCTCCAAGCTCAGTCTTGATGAAATTACCAACTTATTACGACTGACCACAATCTTTTTCCACCTGGTAAATTCACTGGAGCAACACGAAATTATCCGGATTAACCGAGATCGTGCCAAGAATATAGATTCCGAACATCCACGGCCGGAAAGTATCGCTGATTTGCTGACCAGTTTTAAAAAGAACGGGTATAGCTTTGAAAAAGCGGTAGATCTTTTCAAAAAGCTGGATATTCAGCCGACCATTACCGCCCATCCTACCGAAGCACGGCGGCGTAGTATTTTAAACAAACAGGAAAATATCACCTCTATGATTGGTCAGATTGATGATGAGCGTCTGACACCTAATGAAAAAGAAGGAATGCTTCGCCAGGTGCTGAATGAAATTGCGCTTCTTATTTCAACTGATGAAGTACGCTCGGAGCGTTTAACTGTAGAGGACGAAGTTGAAAACGGCTTGTTTTTCTTTTCCAACTCTATTTGGAGTACCGTTCCCCGTTTGTACGATGATATCCGATTTGCGTTCAATCAGCAGTATGGCCAGGTACCCGATCTGCCAATAATATTACGATACCGATCGTGGATTGGCAGTGACCGTGACGGCAACCCGAATGTAACGCGCGATGTAACCTGGAATACACTACTTGAACATCGAAAAACGGCTCTTGGGATTTATCTGAAAGAACTTAGAGAAATCAGGCGATATCTATCCGTATCTCAAAATTTGGTTAATGTGCCGGATGCACTGTTGAAATCACTCAAAAAAGATGATAAAGAGGTTCCGCTCAGCACTCGGTTCAAACGTTCATATAAGAATGAGCCTTACCGAAGAAAACTGACTCATATGATGCATCGGCTTCAGCATTTGCTGGAAGATATTACAAAAGATGAACAGGAAATAGTAAAGTCAGCACAGGTATATACGGCACACGATTTCACAAACGATCTGGATCTAATTTACAACTCACTGATTGAAAGCGGACTTCATGATGTAGCTTCCTTTGGCCATTTTAACGATCTGCGAATTCGTGCAAAAACATTCGGATTTCACCTGGCTGCGCTTGATATTCGCCAGCACAGCGAGATTCACGAAAGTGCCGTTCAAAATCTGCTTTCCGTTGCGAACGTTAAAGAAGGATACAGTTTACTTTCTGAAGAGGAAAAAATTGAGCTGTTAACTCATGAGCTTCGTAATCCACGGCCACTGAGTCCGGTTGATTACAAGCTTAAACCGGAGACTGAAAAAATTCTGAATGTCTTCAAACTTCTCCGCACCATCATCGAACTCGACAGCAACGCCCTGGGGAGCTACATCGTAAGTATGACGCACGATGTAAGCGACCTGCTTGAAGTGGCTATACTGGCAAAAGAGGCCGGCCTTTGGCGATGGGACGGCAAGAGCGTATACAGCAAAATAGATATAGTCCCTCTGTTCGAAACTATTGATGATTTGGACAGAAGCCCCGAGCTGATGGAGAAAATTCTTACGGATGATCTCTATAAGCACCAGGTAAAAGCCCGAAATGGATTCCAGGAAATTATGCTTGGATATTCCGACAGTAATAAAGATGGCGGGTATTGGATGGCAAACTGGGCACTTCAAAAAGCACAGCTACGTTTAGGAAAAGTATTGCAGGATCATAAAGTGGATTTCCGCCTTTTCCATGGCCGTGGAGGATCTGTAGGCCGGGGTGGTGGACGATCAAACCGGGCGATTTTGGCACTGCCTTCCATTAGCAATAACGGACGAATCCGATTTACCGAACAGGGTGAGATTATCTCGTTCCGGTATTCACTGTCTGATATTACACGCCGACACCTTGAACAGATTGTAAACGCTGTGGCAAGAGTTACAGCAGGTGAAGGTCAGAAAGCACTCCGGGAGGGAGATGGAACCGAAGAAATTATGGACAGAATCGCCAATGATTCCATGGACGCGTATCGAAAGTTGATCGACGACAAAAACTTTTGGGAGTGGTTCAAGAAGATCACACCGGTGGAACATATTGGAAATCTGCCTATCGCCTCACGCCCGGTTTCAAGAAGCGGATCGGGTGGATTGCAGTTCGAAAATTTACGCGCAATTCCATGGGTATTCGGCTGGACACAGGTTCGCTATAATGTACCGGGATGGTACGGACTTGGAGCTGCTGCGGGACCGCTACTAAAAGAGAAACCGGAAACGCTTGAACTCCTTCAGGAGTGGTATAAGAACTGGAGTTTTTTCACAACTATTGTTGATAATGCACAAAGGGAACTTGCACGAACGCACGAATTGACCAGCGAGATTTATGCCGAACGCGATGATCTGAAAGAGCTGGACCGGCAAATCCGGGAAGATTTTGAAACCTCGCGCGATGTGATTTTAAAAATAACCGGGCAAAAAGAAATTCTGGATACCCGGAAAGTGATTCAAAAATCCATCAAGTTCAGGAATGTATTTACCTATCCGCTGAATGTAATTCAGGTAGAATTACTGAATCGATGGGAGAATGCAGAATCAGAAGAAGAGATAAAACAACTGCGTCATGCACTCTTTTTAAGTATTAACGGAGTGGCTGCTGCAATGCAAAGTACCGGATAAAAGTACGGCGGACAGCTTGTCCGCCATTGAGAAACCCGTCTGACCGCTTAGAGCGGTCTGACGGGTACCGTATTGTGCCCGTGAACTATTATTTAATAATCGTCAGTTTTCTACTTTCCATAGCTCCATTTGCTATAATTCTGTAGAGATAAACACCACTGGCTAAACTTCTGACATCATACTCCTCAATATAGCGCTGATCACCATCACGCATACCTTCAAATATCGTTGCAATGTGCTGACCCGTTGAGTTAAATAGATCGATCTTAACATTGGCCTCATCCGGTAAAACGTAGGGAATACTGAGAGTATTTTGATTTGGGTTAATTGGGTTTGGAAATGTCTGTTCAAGTGCTACAATTCTGTTTTCCTCCAGGGACTCACCCACTAAATTAATAATGAGTGGACTGTTTTCGTTTCTGGCATTATGTCTAATAACCACTGCATTGCTGTGTGCCTCAGGTGTTGTTGGACGATAACGAACAGTGAAAGTCATACTACTTCCCGGAGCAATGCTATACGATCTAGCCCCACCTGCTATGGCAAAGTTGTTACCACTCTCCAGTTCAATTCTACCGCTTAATGGATCTTCAGCATCTTCCCTGTTTTCTATTGTAAATGTACGATCGGTTGTAATTCCTACATTCGACACTCCAAAATTTAAAACCCGGGTATCCACAACAATTTGGGATTCAATCCCTATCAGATCAAGGCAATTTTCGGCGAGTGGCCATCCCCAGTCATCCAGCATGCCGCAAAAAATAGGCCCAGGAGTATGAACCGCATTAGCGCGATTTATTTGTGGCCTCATCAGTTCATTTTCAGTATTTGTAAATGTAAACAGGTCTAAATGTGAGTAGCTGGATCCATTCTGCCACGGCTCAGGGGTAAAAAGAGGAACTTCTGTACCTAAATTCACTTGAGTAGCAATTTCCCCGGCAAAAAATATTCCTCCACGATTGCCGGTTACTGCCTCGTAAAGAGTTCTGGATGGATTGGGATAAATGGATTCATTAATAATTTGACTGAATTCACCATCTACAACCGGACGATCAAAAATAAGAGGAAAGGGAGGGTTATCATTTCCGGGTCTAAATCCCCACTCAGCAATTTCTGTATCTTCATCAGCTCTTACACTACCAATAAACCCAATACCGTGTCCCAACTCATGAAGTACAACCGTCACAAAATCTATCTGACCTTGTGGAGTATTTCCGTCCGTTCCAAAATACCAATCATCAAAATTAGCATTCATATTTACGTTTATATCATGATCAACATTTGCTATTTGGTCAATACGATTGATACCTGTCATGGCACTTGCCTGGGCAATGGCATACCAGGTTTCGGGTTCTCCGCCATCAGCTGTCGGAACAGTAGAAATTCGAGTAGGCCCGGCAGACCCCAGTGTGTTTCCTTCCAAGCCTCTCCAAAATGCATTTACCCGAATGGGAACGGATGACTGGAGATGTGTCTCCCAAATTCCGGCAGCGAACTCAAAAGCCTCAATTGCTTCTGAAGGCCAAACCTGAAGTCCTTCTTCATCCTCTAAATCTGCCTCATTTGGATCTCTGTAATCCACGACAAACTCTGATGAAGGTGTTGTTGCTGCGCTTTTTCCCATGACGTCGAAATGCCTGACATAATGGAATGAGCTTATATCAGTGGGGTCGAATTGACAAATATCCATAATATCCGGTGCATGCATATGGCGAACTTCATGAGCATGATTCGACTGACCGTAAAGAGAGGACGCTAGTAAAGAGAGGACAATAATAAAATTTAAAAACAGTAATCGTTTCATCATATGGCGGGGGTAAGTGGTGTATATCTATTTATCCTGATGAGGAATTGGCTTATAAATAATTGAATAATGGCTATCACATTACGAATAAAGTAAATTCAAATCCATAATTAAATATAGAATGATCAACAAAAAGAAATGTAAAATATGCTTATATCTTTGCATTCTCTACCAACTCATGAAGTTGCTTCCTAAATTTCGGAGCTCCTCCATTTGCAGGATGCCGAACACCAACAAACTTTTTTCCAAGTATTGATAAACTTTGTTCGCATTTTCGGCCAACGGCAAAGTACTCGCGGCAGCGGTCAATGGCTTTGCCATCAGC
>JBGTFX010000012.1:0-12912 GCA_041747055.1 Balneolaceae bacterium | reverse complement strand
TAATCTTGTCGATTAGTGCATCCATCAGCCGGACGGGATGATCGGGTGCAACCATGTCGTCCAAACTGTTCATGAAGGTCAACTGGCTTCGATCTGTGGGTATAATAGTAGGCATGACAAGAGAGTTATTTTCAAGTATATTACTTCCTTTAAGATAATAAATAACAGTAAGTTAATCGACTTATTACCCCTAAAATATCAACATTTTATGAATAAAATTTGCTACCTTATTTTCTCACAGCCTCTCAAGGAGAGAGTTTAGTTTCATCTTTATGAATGGCTCCATCAACCATGGTTATTACGCGTCTGGCACGATCAATAACGCGCTGATCGTGGGTGGAAAAGATAAAAGTTACGTTTTCTTCACGGTTCATTTTCTCCATCATATCGAGAAGGTTCATTGCTGAATCGGTATCGAGGTTGGCCGTGGGTTCATCAGCCAATATAAATTTTGGCTGTGAGGCCAATGCCCTGGCCACAGCCACTCTCTGCTGCTCTCCACCGGATAGCTGCTTCGGTCGCGACTCAAATTTCCCCTTCAATCCAACTGCAGTTAAAAGCTCTTCTGCACGCGCTTTCATCTTCTGTTTATCCCACTTTTGAAGAAGCATGATGAACGAGACATTTTCAAAAGCTGTAAACACAGGAATTAAATTGTAGGCCTGGAATACAAAACCGATATTGTTAAGCCGAAAATCAATTAATGCCCTGTCCTTCATCCCTGTTATACGGGTGCCATCCACCTCAACGTAACCACTTGATGGCGTATCGAGGCCGCCTATCATATTTAACAGCGTTGTTTTTCCCGAACCTGACGGACCCCGAACTGTAGTAAATTCTCCCTCTTCAAATTCCAAATTCACATCACGGAGTGCATGTACAGGAACTGTTTCAGGGTTGTAAACTTTTGATAAATTATGTGTAGTTATAATTGCCATATTATTCAGTATTTCCAGTTTATCAGTGTCAACTGTAATTGATTTTAATCCCTTACAACTTCGCCGGGCTTTAACCTTAAGGCCTTTACTGCCGGGTAAATTGCGGCAAGCAGGGCGGTAATAACTACCAGTATAATTGTGGTGATATAATCATTCATAAAGGCAACAGGGTAAACAACAGCATCATAACCAAACTGTGCCATCGATTCGCCTCCCATTGAGGTCATATCGAACCCTTTTTCTCCAACATACTCAAGTGTAAGGTAGGTTAGGATCAACCCGACTACAGTACCTGAGAGCGTTAGTATTACAGACTCCATCATAATCATCAAGAATACGCGAACCTTGCTCATTCCTATTGCTAAAAGCATCCCCAACTCTTTCATCCGTTCAAATATGGCCATCAACATGGTGTTCAAAATTCCAAATGCTAATGCCAGCATAATTACGCCCATGATATAGACAATTAGATTGCCGCCCATATCCGAAATATATCGCAGTTCAGGAGACAGCTCATACCAGCTCTCAGCTACAATATGATCAAAGGATGAGTTTAAATCTGCTGCTAGCCCCTCCACTAAATTTTCATCATGGAGCATTATAGCAACTTCATGATAGATATCACCTCCCAACAACTCCTGCAGATCTTCCGCTTTTACAAAAACATTTCGTTCATCATATGGAGTGGAGGCTGTTCTAAAAATTCCGCTAATAATGAAAGAGGCTGATGTTAATTCATTATCCAGGTCCTGGAAGGTGAGTACAATCCGGTTCCCAATATCTACATTCAGCTTTTCAGTAAGCTTTTCTCCAAGCAAAATGGGGTTTCGCATATCTGCATCTAAATAGTCCCCATCGATAATATTCTCATGAAATGTTGTGGTGCCCCGTTCCCGGTCAGGCTCAACTCCCCGTATTTGCACTCCCGAAGATGTTAAAGGTGATTGGATCATCCCATCTGAAAGTGTACGACCGGCATAAGCTTTTACTCGTTCATTCCCATTCAGGAACGAGAATATTTCATGAGCATCATCAACATACATTGAAACTTCTCTTTCCATGAGAAACTCCGGGTGGTGTACCTGTGCATGTGTAATCTCCTCCTGTATCAGATTGTTAAATCGCTGCTGAATCCAGCCATTCGTTAACGCAGAAACCAATATACCCGCCCAGATCCCGGCAATAATGGCTGCCATTAACACACCGCTTCGTGCCGGATGCCGCCAAATATTTCGCCAGGATATGGATAGTAACATGTTCATTTTTAAATTAATTCATGAGAAAATTTCTTAAAGAAGCACCCTTTGAAGGGAGGGGGTGCTGTTATTGCCTAATTACCTTTTTGAAGCCTCAAGAACTTTCAGGGTTAATATTTTAATAATAGGGTAGAGACAGATAATCGTTGTAAGAACAAAAATGATAACCCCCTGCCGAAGAAAAATATCGGGGGCAATTGCTGCCGGCATAACGGGGTCAATTCCCCATTCTGCCACAAGCTCTTCCATATCTCCGGCAAGCACAATGGGGTTATAGTGGAAGTATAAAATGGGAATAATACCTAAGCCAAACCCGGCTAAAACACCCAGAATTGTTATGAAGAATGTCTCAATAAACATAACGAAAGCCAATTTCAGACGCTGCATACCTACTGATAACAGAATTCCGAACTCTCGTAGCCGCTCCAGGGTCATGGTTAAAATGGTGCCAAATATTCCGAAGCCAATCACTACATACAGAATCAACATCATTAGCTGAGTTTGAGCCTCATCAAATTCCAGCGCTTCAACCAGTTCGGGAATCATCTCCCGCCATGTTCGTACTACCAATTCATCATCTTGTAATGCCGATGGTAATTCTGCTGCTACACGCTCTACATCTCTTACCCTGTCTGGCGTCACAAGAAGGGCTGTAATATGCTCTTCTGCAGATAATAGCCATTGTGCATCCGGTAATGACATATATACCAGTTGATTGTTCATATCGCGCATAGGATGGCGAATCAAGCCCGATATTTCATATAAGTTTGATGCAGTCATTCCAAAACGTCCCTGCCCCAATAAAGCAAGCGTGTCTCCAACTGACAGTTCGAGTCTACTTGCCAGTCCCTCACTTACTACAACCGTTTCATCTCCCGGTTCAAAAAAACGCCCCTCCGTTAACCGGTCTTTGATATTATTTAACCGGTCTTCCTTTTCAACATCTATGCCCAGCATGTATGCACCCCTGGTGATATCGGCACCGGCTGCCAGCATAAAGGTTTCGATTCTGGGAATTGTATACTCAACAGATTCAGATCCTGATATGCTGGTAGAAAGTTCATCATTGTAATAAAACGCATTGTCCAGTGAAGGTTCACTTTCGAACCGATAATCCTGAACCTGAATATAACCTGTGTGAAAACGGGTCATATTGTCGATCATGGAGTTATGAGCACCTCTTTCGAGTGACTCCAAAAAAAGAGCAAATACCACAGCAAACATTACCGAACTGATCGTAATCAACGTCCGCCGTTTGTTCCTCCATATATTTCGCCAAGCTAGTTTTAGGTACATTTTTTCAGTGTATCAGAGTTCAGTGAACAGTATGTCAGTGTAGGGCCTTCAGAGTTGCCCCTTTGAAGGGGGAGAAATTTATGTCTCTTCTGACACCCTGTTACCACTGCAAAACTGATCACTGTTACCTCACTCTTCTCATATTTTGCTGTGTAAAGAACGACTCTTCCAGATCTACATTAAATTCAATACGATTATACGTCATTATTGTTCGTTGATCTTGTTTGTCGGCAGGTGTCATCACCAATCTCGTTGGGAGTTTACGGCCGTCCATCTCTTTGATCTCACTTAATTCAATGATGTTTGCAAGTTCACCCCGTTGATCAAAATTTTCAATTCGCAACTGCATGTAATTCTCTTTTGCAACCCAGATTAGCACTTTGCCCCACACTACCGGTGTATCGGGTTTGGGGATAAGTTCCAAAACCCATGCATCATAGCTATTATACTCTTCTTCACGAAGTATTTTGTGTTCATACTCATCAACTATGGAGCTTTCGCGTACCAAATCCTCATTTGTAAAGTCAGACCCCATCCACGACTGAGACATCATCGAAGGAGGCATCTTAATAATCCGGTCTATAGACGGTTGATAGTTCCACATTTCATTCCTTCGCTGAAGGTAAGTTGTCCCTTCATCACGTGCAGGAGAAGTAATTAATATCATTGAATAATCATCTCCAAGAGCCCACGATCTCATACTTATGTCACGATTGTAGCGGGGGCGTTCTATCCGCATGGTTAATTCAGCTCGGCTTGACTCTCCGCGCATCAGCTCTTCCATACCGCTTATTATTTCAGCTGATGCTTGCGCTGAAGCAGTCGACTGTGTTGCGGCATTCAACAACCCGAATAAAATTAATACCATTACAGGTATTAACACCCTGAAACCTATTTTTCTTCGCCACATGTTCCTCCGAACTATGTAATATTCTCTCGTTCTACTATAATCTCAAAATAATTAACCTTACATCCCTTTATCAGATTAACGATCTCTGGTCGTTATTTAAAAATACACTTTATAAAGAACTATACCTGCAAAACATCCCAAAAAAAGGCCGGTTGATTAACCAGCCTCTTCAATTTGTTGCTTACTTCAAGTGCTCCTCAAAAAAGTTATATATCCTGAGGTATTCATCATACCAGGAGTGCGGACTAATAAACCCGTGACGTTCGGATGGGTAGATCATCATCTCGAAGTTGGTGTTTCCGCTCTGGATTAACTCCTCTGCGTACTGAAATGCATCCTGCGCCCCTACATTATCATCCTTCAAACCGTGCAACAATATTACCGGATGGACAAGCTCAGAAGCGAAGGTGAGCGGAGAGCTACGGTCGTAATGCTCTGGCACTTCTTCGGGGTCGCCAAGTCGTGGCAGTGTGTACCATGGATTCGCGTAGTAGTAATTTCTCCAGTTGGTTACTTTTCGAAGAGCGGCGGCAGCATGAAAACGATCGGGCATATCTGTTACCGCATAAAGCGCCATAAATCCACCATAGCTTCCTCCGTAAATTCCCACTTTATCCAGATCAAGAGTTCCCTCACGCTCCTGGAGCCAGTCGAGTCCATCCACAATATCGTTGGTTTCATACTTGCCCATCCAATTGGTTACATCTTCACGGAATTTCCGGCCATAACCTGTGCTGTGCCTGAAATCAACTTCCACGACAATATATCCCTGCATGATCAGATATTGATGGAACATGTATTCTCGCCAATAGTTGTTCGACCATCCCTTGTACACATTTTGAAGTGATCCGGCACCATGTGCAAACACTACAACCGGGTAGGTTTTGGATTGATCATACTCTTGTGGATAGAGTACTGACATAGATAAATCCGTTTCTCCATCGCGCCCGGTAAAACGGATGTACTCCTCTTTTTGCCAATTCATTTCGTAGAATTGATCAGGCACAGATTGTGTTAGCTGAACTTCTTCACCCGGATTTTCAAGATCAATAACGAAAAGATCGTAGGGCCGATTAAAATATGTTTTTGCATATACAACTTTGGTTCTATCCGGGTTCAAAGAAAACTGATAGCGATAGGCTTCTCCGGCAGTCAATTGATCCGTTGAGCCGTCTTGCAAATTGTGCCGGTATAAATGTCGCTCACCGTAGTCAGCTTCATTGTTTGCATATAAAATGGTTTCATCATCTAACCATGACCACCAGGTGATTTCGTAATCACCGGAAGTTAACTGTGAGACTTCTGAGTTTCGAAAATCAGCCAGGTACAAATGATTCCAGCCGCTTTGCTCCGAAGTAAAAATTAAATTCTCAGAACGTGGAGCAAAAGAGATTTCGGTTCCATGAAGCCATCCGTCCGTGGAATCTTCAAACAATACGCTTTCTGTTCCCTGATGTGTGTCATGAATGAAGATTTTACGTTCTTTAAGGGCTGCATCAGAATAATCAATCGCGATATAACGACCGGTTGCAGAAGCATCTGTAGATGACCGGTTAATTCCTGTCAACAACGTATCCATATCTGCTCCATTGAGGTGGGCCGCATAAAATGACACGGAAGGAATTCCACGATTAGACGCTCCCGGATCAACAAATGCACCCTCATATTCGGGAAAATAGACAGTTCGTGCATCCGAAAAATCTGATTGGCTTACTACTATTTTTTGATTTCCTGCCCATGAACGGATTGAAAAATTGGGAGCACCATTTTCCTTTTTCGTCACCTGAATTATCTCTGAGCGAGCAATATTTGCCACCCACACATCACCACTTCTTGTAAACGCAATGAATCTTCCATTTGGAGACCATGTTGGTGACCCATCATTTTCTTTTGACGCTACAACTCTTCTTTCGCCGCTTCCATCTACTCTTGAAACATAAATGTCACCATCTTTTGTATATGCAATATGTTGGTTATTGGGCGAGTAAATAATTCGTGGCACATCTTCTACTTTCTCGGGAGTACTGCCGTTTAAACTTACTTTGTACAATCCTGTATCAAAATAAGCAGAGTCGTTCCAGGAAATATATATCGAATCCTGGTTAGCGGTAAAAGATCGAAGAGAAGGGCGAATTCCCGGAAGTACCGGTTCGTGGAAGATTTCTTTAAAGGTAAGATTCTCCGGTACATCCTGAGCGATAGATGGGGAAGGATTGCCCACAAAAGCAATAAGTAGTAATAGAATCGATAGACGCATAAACCTGATTGTTGATTAATAATAAAGTCAACAACATCAGAAAAGAATGGTTTTAGCGCAACCATTAGGTTGTAAAATTTATCCTGTAGTTACGCTAAAGTATTCTACGCCGTTCTCTTCTCTATCGCTTCTTTAAACACAATAGGTTTTATGGCTTCAAAAGCGGTCAACGTTTTATTGATGTGATCCTCCGTGTGTCCCGCAGTAGGAATCAGTCTGATTAGCACCATTCCTTTTGGCACCACAGGGTAAGCCACGCCGCTTACAAATATGCCGTGATCTTCTCGCATCACACGCATAATGGTTTGGCATAGTTCGGTGCATCCTTCAGTTAAGACGGGTGTTACCGGACTTTCGGAAGGCAGTACATTGTATCCAATATCCATCAATCCTTTACGGAGCATCGTTGTATTTTTCCACAATTTTTCTCTCCACTCCGGGTGCTGACGAATCAGCTGCAGTCGCTTCCGTGCCGAAACAACTAACGGCAATGGAAGAGATTTTGCAAAAATCTGACTTCGAACATTAGCCTTCAAAAATTCAATCACCCGCGGTTCAGTTGCCACAAATGCCCCTATAAGTGCCACTGCTTTGGCAAAGGTTCCAAAATAGATATCAATTCCATCGTGGCAGCCAAGCTGAGTTCCCGCGCCGGATCCATCATCACCCAATGTTCCGAATCCATGGGCATCATCAACCAACAGGCGGAAGTTATATTTCTCTTTCAGGGCAACAATCTCTTTCAGCTTTCCAAGATCACCGGTCATTCCAAAAACTCCTTCCGTGATTACCAATACGGATGAATTCGGCCTTCTTCTTTTTTCAGCCCGTTTTAACTGCTTTTCCAGGCTTTCCATGTCGTTATGTTTAAACACGGTCTTGTCGGCCATGGCAAGTTGCTTTCCATCTACTATACAGGCGTGACTAAGCTCATCATAAATCAGAAAATCATTGCGGTCTACCAGCGCGTGAATTACGCTCATAATGCCTTGGTAACCAAAGTTGAGCAACAGTGCTTCCGGCTTGTGCATAAAATCTGCCAGCTCCCTCTCCAATGCTTCATGCTCGTCAGAATTCCCTGTCATTAACCGAGCTCCCATAGGAGCACTAAAACCATATTTTTCTGCGGCTTCAGTATCTACTTTCCGCACCTCAGGATGATTCCCCACACTCAAATAATCATTGATGCTCCATACAATGACATCTTTATCATTAAATTTCATTTCAGGGCCAAGAGGGCCTTCAAGTTTTGGAAAGGTATAATATCCGTAGCCGTCAGATGTGAATGAGCCTAATGGGCCGGGACGTCCTTCAAGTTTGTCAAATAAATCCATTGTAGATGATTCAAATTACGATATTTCTAGTTTGAACAGCCAACAGGCACTATTTTTGGGGAGAACAGTTGGCTCGGAAAATGTACGGAAATTGCCCTCCATGTCAAAAGCCATAAACTGCCCGCTTCTGATTTTATGGCATCGATTGCCACTGTGAAGCCACCGATAATTTAAACCACCCGCAAAACGAGAAACAATACAAGTTTCCGGCAGGTACACTACATCTGCTATGGGTTATACCTGAGAATAAAAAGACCGTTATTAATATCACTTACTATAATTTTATTGCCGCTCAACCATGGGTATACTGACCATAACCCCGCAAATACCGGTTCATTATTCATTGGTGTGGTGTTAAAATACCCTACCTCGTTAATAGACCCCGGCGAGGGATTCGACACATCAAGTATTCGAAGACCGGCTGTATAGTTGGCCTGATATATCAGGTTGTTTTTGATGTAGAGATTGTGATCGATAGATGTTGTTGAGTGTTCATAAAATCCAAGAAACTCCGGGGCTTCAAGATTGGTCAGATTCCAGACAAAAGTGCGGGTATTGTTGTTCGTTCTCCTTTCATCGAGTTCATCATTCATAAAAAATATCGGTGGTCTTCTGAAAGCCATCCCTGGTGGGCATAATTCACTCCGGGATATGTTGTATTGGAAATGGTTGCAGGTTCTGCTTTGTCTGTTACGTTTGTAATCAAGAACGTTAGTTCGGCTGAACTGAAACAGATCTCTTCTCCTGAAAACCGGTCGTCTGCGCCCTCGTAAATTACACACTGTGTATCATGAATATATCCTTCGCGTGTTATTCCACCTGCCTCTTCATCAAAATAACACCCGGCAAATGAGGGTTGAAGAGGATTATCATTCAGATCAATCATATGCAGTCCGCCCTGTTCGGCGCACGTTTCGCCACGGGTTGAACCCACCACATACGCAAACCCGGTTTCTTCATTTATCGCAATATTATGAGCATTCCCAAACCGCGTATAGTGAAAATCTTCTCGGAGCTGTGCAGGTGTATCATCGATATTTCGCAGTCTTGTAAGGTCAAAAACCTGCATACCGTGATCCTGCTCCGTAACTACATACATGTAATTTTGATACACTTTAATATCCCGCCATTGGGTAGCTCCTTTGAAACCGTCGCCATCTTCATGATGCTGCAGAACCGGACCATTTGATTTATTTTGTGATGATATTTCCAGTGCTTTTGCCACCACTACCGGTTCAACCGGATTTGTCACATCTACGATCGACACTCCGTCTGTTAAACCAACAAGGGCATATTCCCGATCGGTTTGAGGATCGATCCAGCCCCAAATATCATTTACGGCCGGAGACACATTATCGACTGATTCAGCACCCAGTTCAGCGGGTGTTAATTTGGCATAAAGGTCAATATTACCACAGGGGAACCCGTCAGCAAAACCATCCTCGCACCCGATAAGCAAAGGCATATTTATATCGGTGCCATTATCTACATCCGGGTCTGTAGATGTAGATGAGCTACAACCTGAAAGTGCTAAAATAAAAGTAAAGAGGATGCTGTAATAAGTCATTAGCTTGTATTCAATGAGTTACTTAAAATACAAAGTGGATGATTCAAATTGGGAAGTATCTAATAAAAATAGCCGAGCACTTTTTGGGGTGAGCGGCAGTTAGCTCGGAAAATGTACGGCGCCCTATTATGGTACCGGATGCCCCTGTGAAGCCACCAGTAATTTAAACCAATCCTGTCGCTCCAGATCAATATCACAAGCTTCCACTGCAGATGTAATTCGTTCCATTTTTCCTGTGCCTAAAACCGGGACTGGGTTTGATGGAATTTTCATCAACCAAGCCAAAATTAGCTGGTCTAAATCACAGTTATACTTCTCACAAAGTTCGTGGGCGGTGTATCGAATGCGTTGGGTACGTTCGTCGTGCTCATTAAAAATGGCTCCACCGGCAAAAGGTGACCAAAGCATAGGAGAAGCTTCTAAGCGCTGAGCCTGATCAAAAGTTCCATCAAAAATGGGATCGAGTCTATGCAGCGAAAATTCCACCTGGTTGGTGACGATGGGTACATCAAGCCGACTCTGAAGTAAATCAACCTGTGATGGCGTGAAGTTTGAAACGCCCACATGTTTTATTTTTCCCTGCTCAATTAATTTCATAAATGCATCAGCGGTGGCGCTTGCATCCATGAGTGGGTCTGGCCGGTGAATCAGCACAAGATCCAGCACATCCGCATTTAAATTATTAAGGGACCTTTCAACGGATTTGATAATATGGGCGGGCGAAGTATTATAATGATTGACAGAATACTCGGGACGATTTTGGCACACCAAACATATATCACATTTGGTTACCAGTTCAATTTCGTCGAGCAGCGAAGGTTTTTTTTTGATGGCGTTTCCAAAGAGCCCCTCGTTGTCATACATGCCGTAAATATCGGCGTGATCGAATGTAGTGACTCCCAACTCTATGCAGTGTTCAATCCACGCTATGGTTTGATCTGTTGTTAACCCCCACTGATCCATCCTCCACAATCCTACTGCTATTTTAGAAAAATCGGGTCCCATTGGATGTACTTTTTGCCTTTTCAAATTGTTTGCCATTTTGTTTTGATTTTCAGCTGATATTTCTGAAAAATTGAAAATTTCATTCTTTTTTTAAGGAACAAATTTAAGCATAAACAGTCATATACATATAGCACACTCATAAATCTATTTGTTTGTGTAAGTGCTCAAATCTTGAAAGGGAATTTACAAGCCATTATCTACGTTATACTTGTGTCAATATTAATTAAAACTTGACATCAGGTAAATATCTCCCATATTAATAGCTCAAATTAAAATTTTATTTACCATGGCCGAAGAATCCATAGAAGACCTCGAAGAAAAGCTTGAGGAGATGATTGAAAATCCGACCAAGCATCAAATTAAAGCAATGCGAAATGCCCGCGAACGAGCATGCATAGACGCAATGAAATCCTCAACATCAAAAAATCCGCATAATAAAGGCTCCGATTTGGCTGCCCTGTGGGATTATATTTACGAAGAGTACTACGAAATGCAATAGAAGAATGTATTAGGGTACAACCACATTTAGCACCCGCGGATGTAAGTTAATTTCCAAATCTTGAATGCCACTACCCAATCGTTCTCCATCTCCATGAACACTTACAGGTGTTTCTGAGTGAATTTTTATCTGCGAGCATTTTACAGATGCCGCTGTATCTAAATTTTTGGGGATTCCATTTCGAAAGCGCGGTATATAATATAGCAGCTTTACAAGGGGGGTAGGTTTAATAGTCAGCAAATCAATTAATCCATCATCTATTTTTGCATCGGGGCCAACCACAAATGATCCTCCCTCAATAGGACCGTTACAGGCGGTAACCATAAGCATTTTTCCGCTCGTTGTTTTTCCATCAACAGATATTTCCATTTGTGATCCTTTGAATTTGAAAGCCGCCATCAACGCTCCAATATGGTAACCCAATTTGCCCACAAACCTTTTCATCTTTGTATTGTAAGAATTTGCAAGTCCATCAAAACCTATCCCCAGTGTATTTACGCACCATCTGTCAACATCTCCCGAGCACTGAATCAGATCTATTTTTTGTGTCTTTTTTGCCTGAATGATATCTAAACACTCCCCAAGATCTTTTGGCAAATGAATCGCTTTGGCAAAATCGTTACCGCTGCCCATTGGAATAAGACCTACTATAATATTGTCGTGCAGAGCATGATTAATGGCATTATGAAGAGTCCCATCTCCGCCGCAGGCCACCACTATATCGTATTTTTGATAATCATTTGGTGTCATTTCCGGTGGCGATCCAAGCTCACCTGTCAGGTGTATATCAAAATGATTCCACCTTAATTCCGCCTCATTTTTCAGCCACTTAATTTTTTTCCCTGCGCGGCCTCTTTGAGCTTTAGTGTTCAGAATAAAACAGACCCGATCATCACTTT
Source organism: Balneolaceae bacterium (assembly GCA_041747055.1). Taxonomy (GTDB): domain Bacteria; phylum Bacteroidota; class Rhodothermia; order Balneolales; family Balneolaceae; genus SW132. The sequence continues at coordinate 951 of JBGTFX010000012.1, read as the reverse complement.
TTATCATGTATCCGGCGGGTCCATTCTTTTAAGGTTAACTCAGGCTTTCCTAACTCTTCCCAAGTGGCTTCTGCCGTAAAGGTTTCATCATAATGATTTATTGCGCTGATGATTTTATACTGGAAATCCACTTCAGCAGAAAACGGCTTGATGAGCTTAAAAAACCACATTGGGGCTTTCAATTTTTTAAGAGACTTGTTTGGGTAATGTTTGATGAAGACATCAGCCGCCTCTTCCATATTCATCGGCTCTAGTCCCTGAACCGGATATTCGCGGTTTTCTTCATGATCCTGCCGAAATGCTTCAGCAACCTGCTTTCCATAATCTTCCGCGCTAATCCACCAGCTTTTTGTTACCTGGCTTCCCGCCAGCATCACACGGCTGCCTTTAAGTTGCAGCTCCGATAAGTTTTCAAAAAAGTTTGATGGGTAAAAAATAGTTACCGGAATTTCCGATTCAAGCAGCATTTTGCAGGCTTCGCGTTTGATATCGAACATCCACCAATCGAAGCCTGAATAATCTTTTACAAGAGATGATAAATAGCCGATTCGTTTTATATTGGCCATTTTTGCCGCCTGAATGATATTCTTAATACCATCTATTTCGGTTTTAAAGTCAGCGTTTTTCTCTTTGGGTTGAGTGCTTAAACTGATGTAGACATAATCCACATCTCTAAATGCCGACCGCAGGCTGTCAACAGAATTGACATCTCCTTTTACGTAATGGAATTCAGAACCAATTGTGTTCTGTGCACGACTGATATCACGAACGACTGCTGTGACAGAAAAACCCTCTTTTTTTAACTTTTTAGCAACCGGCTTGCCAAGCATACCGGTTGCGCCAATAACGGCAATTGAGCGGATAGTTCTCATAAAAACTGTTTATTCAAAAAATTGCTGTTGGAAAAAATTCAATATGAATTTACAACTTTACCGCAACGGTGCAATTTTT
>JBGTFX010000011.1:0-3041 GCA_041747055.1 Balneolaceae bacterium | reverse complement strand
TTGATTCATTATTGCTTCTAAATAGATACTTTGTGGAGTGGGTTGAGGGTTTATGTTGGCAGAAAATTGATCATTTCTTCTGAATAGATGCTTTGGAGAGGTTTGATTCAATGAAACTTTTTGAAATCATTTAAATGATTGGTTATTTAGTGCAGATTTATCAAGAACAAAAAATTGTTTATGAAAGAGGAGAATGAAATTTCGAGGGTAGTAGTGAATGGAGCTTTAATAGTTCATCGTGCTTTGGGTCCGGGTTTACTTGAATCAGCATATCAAGCTAGTTTGGCGCATCTGTTGGTGAAGAAGGGTTATAAAGTTGAGTTGGAAAAGCCACAACCGGTTACATTTCAGGATGTCGAGTTGGATACAGGTTATAGGTTAGATATGTTAATCAACGAAAAAGTAATTGTAGAATTAAAAGCAGTTGAATCATTAAATGATATTCACATGGCGCAAATACTGACTTATTTAAAATTATCTAAATGTAAATTAGGTTTGATTCTTAACTTTAATGTGAGGCTTATGAAAAAAGGAATTAAAAGAGTTGTTTTATGAAACGTTGTGGTTTTAGCGTAACGGAGATGAACACACCCCTCAGTCCCCTCTCTAGAGGGGAAGTTGGTTTATCATCAGAATTAGTTTCCGGTAATTTTAACTTTGTGATCTTAGTGCCCTTTGTGGTTCCCCCTCTATGAACAAACTTCTCCAAATTTTACAAACCATCCCCAAACTTGGCTACAAGAATGTAGCTTATATGGCATGGTATCGGTATAGCATGAAGTCCGGCGTGCGGAAGAAGCTTTTTCCTGTAAAAGAATCTGTAGAAGGGCCGTTTTATAAATCCTGCAAAAAGGAGCATAACTATCCGAAGGAGTGGATGCCGGCGCTGCGCAAAAAAGCAGATGAAATTGTAGATGGCAAACTGCACTGGTTTTGGTTTCATCGGGTTGATGCGGGCAGCCCTCCAAAATGGTTCAAAAATCCGTTTGATGGTTCTGAGTTGAGTTCAGACGCACAACGAAAACACTGGACAGAACTCGGCGATTTTAATCTCAATTCCGGAGACATCAAAATCCTTTGGGAGCCATCACGATTTTACTGGCTCATAGATCTTGCCAGGGCATACAGAGTTTATGGGAAGAAAGATTATCTGTACACCATCAACGAATGGCTGGATGACTGGTCTGCCAACAATCCGCTGAATGTGGGGCCGAATTGGAAATGTGGCCAGGAGACATCTATCCGAATTCTTAATTTGGTGCAGGCCGCACAGATTTTGGATCAGCATAAAGAGAGTGAACCGGCGCTTTGCAAACTCATTGAACAGCATGTAAAAAGAGTAGCAGCTAATGTACGATATGCCGTGGCTCAGGATAACAATCACGGAACCAGCGAAGCGGCAGGACTCATCATCGGTGGCGCCTTTCTAAAATCAAATTCACAGGATGAAACCATAAAAAAGCAGGCTCAAAAATGGATTGCAAAAGGGCGATCACTGCTGGAAGAACGAACGCAATATTTGATCTCTGACGACGGAAGCTTTTCGCAGCACTCCACCAATTATCACCGAATGCTGGTGGATACACTTTTTCTGGTTGAAGTTTATAGAAGGGAGTATGATCTGGAGCGTTTTAGTGATGATTTTTATACAAAGTTTATTGCGGCGATAAATTGGCTCGAGCAGATGATAGATCCGTTAACAGGACAGGTTCCAAATTTAGGCCATAATGACGGATCACGACTTTTGAACACTCATGGCTGCAGTTATGTAGACTATCGCCCTAGCGTTCAAACTGCGAGTACACTGCTTCACAAATCACTACGGTTTGATGAGGGAATTTGGAATGAGTCTCTGTTTTGGTTTGATACGGATATCACCCAAATGAGCGTTGAACCCATCAAAAAGAAAACCGGAATATTGGACGGTCGGTATCTGATCCTCAATGAAAAACGTGCGTGGGGAATGCTGCGACTTCCCGGATTTAAATTTCGTCCGGCGCAAAACGATCTGTTTCATTTCGATTTTTGGGTGGATGGAAAAAACGTAGCCTGTGATGCAGGTTCTTTCTCATACGCAGAACCGGCCGGAGAGAAATTCACATCAGTGGAGAGCCATAATACCGTTCAGTTTGGTGATAAAGAGCCGATGCCGAAAATCGGGAAATTTTTGCATACGCATTGGGTTCAATCCATACAGGAACAGGTCTTTCGCACGAAAGGCGATGTTAAATTTTGGGAGGGGAAGATGCGTGATTTTAGGGGTAATCAGCATCATCGTGAGATTTCGGTCACCGGAAACACCTGGAAAATCCGTGACCATGTAGAAAGTGCGGGTGATATAGTGGTATTGCGATGGCATCTCTCCGTAAAAATGGAAGAAGTTGAATTAAAGAAAAACCGGATTGAACTTGAAAACTGTGTTATATCTTTTAATACCGATGCGAAGGTGAAGTTAGAAAAAGCAGAGAGGTCACTTTACTATTATCAAAAAGAGGAGATAACCTGTGTGGTGGTGGAATTTGGTTCGAAGGAGATGGTGACGACTACGTTTAAAATTTAGGAACCACGGAGCTCACGGATGACACAGAGAAAAGGTGTCGCTTTATCGAGTTTGTAAATATTAAAGGGGATGAACTAACTCCCCTCTCGAGAGGGGATACAGGGGTGTGTTTGATGTACTTAAAATTTGAGACTCATTTCAAATCAAAGACTTTTTTCCTCTCCAACACCACATGTTCTATTACCGTCCATAAATTTTCCAATGTGCAAGCACTTTTAGTTTCGGGTTATATGGTATAATTGGACGTTCCATGGTTATTTGTATGAAGCATGAATTAGATATTCCTTACAGATTTAGTTGGATTAACTTTGCGGGTGGATCTTCTTCCACTGATGTACTCTACACACCGCGAAGCATGCCTTCGCAAGAACAAGGTTCATATCGAATAATCGTTTTTTTATAAATGTGCAACTCGAAAAGCGATACTTTTAGCTGAAATTAAACCCATCGAACACACCCCTCAATCTCGCTTGCGCGTTCA
>JBGTFX010000010.1:0-2777 GCA_041747055.1 Balneolaceae bacterium | reverse complement strand
GACTGAGGCTTTTCTACATAATCACAAATTTGATGCCAGGCTACTGTCTGCGATGGATCATTGATATTTTTTACAATTCCATGATCAGTAATATAACTTTTTGAAGCTAAATAACCGGATACTGACCAGCTTAACCCCATCCAGGCATAGCAGCCGAAAATGGTGTAGTACTGTTCCAGCTGAAGTTGAAATACCAAGACTGAAATCCCGGCTGTTGAAAGTAAAAAGAGGGTCGAAAACAAAGGATAGCCATTTAGCTTTCCGGTATTCCAGCTAATTCGCACATTACGCAGGCGCACAGCATTGGCTATCGAATAAAGGGCCAAAAAAGTAGCCCCTAATGTAAAAAGGGCTAGCAGTAGAACAAATAAGCTGTGAATTTCAGATGTCATATTAATTAATTGATTCTGCCTTGTAAAGTCTTGAGATCAATGATTCTAAAAGTAATAAACTGATTGCTATTATTATAAACCAATGCCAAATTTCCTTACCAAACGAGGCTGCTTGTATTTCGTTAATAAATGCTTCTTTATCAGCGCGTAAAAATCTGTTAGAAGAATTCTCAAAAATGGACGATAGATACTTTTCCATCTCCTGTTCACCTAACGATATTAATGACGATTCCATTGCATTCTGATTTATTGCATATAATTTTTTTTGATCTCCCACATGCAGTGTCACCCAACCCGGAGCCCACTCCTTTCCTTCATAAGAAATTTCCAGACCTGAAAATGTTTGGCGGGTTGTGGGTAAAATGCTTTCCCCCGCTACTTCCAACTCTATATTATCCCGGCCGGATTGTTGACTGGTAATTGTAAATGTCTCTCCTAACTGATGGTTATTTAATGTAGCCCCTTCTCCAGAAACCAAATAATTTACGGTTCTATAAAATAAAGGAGCGAACAGAGGTTTAATCGGAAAGTTAGACCATCCGGGATCGCTGCCAATAGCGGAATAAATCAGCTTACCACTGCCCACACGAATTTCATTCAGCAATATATTCCCTGATCTTGTTTCTATAATTGGTGTTGAAATTCGAGCACTACCGGGCTGAATATCATAATAATAAAAAATTTCCGGGGTGTTCAGACGAATGGACTCATCCTCCTGTATATCAAAAATTGTTTCCAGAATAGGGTGACCTTTTTGTGGGGTGGCAAGGTAATCTATGGCATTAAAAGATCCATAGCTGCCAATAACGTTTCGATATTGACCCGCATCACCAAATCCAAGAAGCCGGTTATAACTTCTAATATCACCATCAGCCGATGGCAGCAGTAATAATCCCGCTCCTTGTTGTACATGATCGATTAACGGCTGAGACAGAAAATCAGGCACAGTTCGAAGACTGTTTAAAACTATGGCATCATATTCAGTAAGCTGGGCCGGTGATATATTCTCTGCAAAAACATAATCCACAGTAAACTGTTTATTCCCCTCAACGGCCGCATCAAGCATCGGCCGCAGGTAAGGACGAAAACCATCTGCTGATCGATTTCCGCTCTCAATCACCAATAATTTTCTTTGCTCAGGAAGATGTACCGCTGCATAGTACCTGTTATCAAACGTCAGCTCATCTCCTTCAATTAACAGCTGTACGGGTATGGTTGATTGATCCGTTTGCGGGAGCACAAACTCAAACTCTTCGCTCCCATTTGCTTCTATTTCATAAGGTTGCTGCACAACCAGCTCGCCATCTACAAAGAGACTCAAAAACTGGTTAGATGCCGTTTGAGAACCAAAATTCCGAACATTTGCTCGCAATCTAATCCTATCTCCATCCTGGATGATCCCAACATCGCCAAATCCTACATTGGATGGCTCCGCTTCACCCAATTGAACAACTTGCAGCTGAATATCAGAATTATCTTCTCCTGCAAAATTTTCCAAATCCCGAACCTGGGATTCCTGTCCATCAGTAATAAAGTATATAATTTTAATGGTTTCCCTTGCCTCCCGGAGAGTTCGCTGTACTGCCTGAATATTATCAAACAAATAATTTCCGTAATTCTTTACTTCAATTCCCGATAGTTCCCTCATCGCTCCATTCCCCGAAAGCAAAACAGAATTCATTGAAGGTCCATTAGATATATTGATAAAAAATCGATCATCTGACCCATTTAAATCTATAATTTCAGATGCAATATTAATGGCCTGTTCAATATAGGGGCCATTTCTATCAACCTGAGACATGCTTGGACTGTTATCAATGACGATACCGATGGCTTTTGGTTCACCGTCATTCATTGCCCCAAATCCGGCAGGTAAAAACGGTTTCGCCATTGCTAATACCAAGGCAACAATCGCTAACGTTCGAACAGCCAGCAATAGCCATCTCTTAATTTTTATTTTACGAAGTGATGAGCTTTTTAAAGAATTAAAAAATGCCAGTGTCGAAAACCTAATCCGTTTAGGTTTTTTTACGTTTAAAAGATAAATCAACAGCGGTACAGCTATCGATATGAGTGCAAAGAGAAAAAGAGGATTCAGGAAACTCATTTACTGAAAGTTTTTTACCTTGTGGGCGTTTAGTAGAAAGGAACAATTCCTCTACTATAATCTAAGCTATGGTAATAACCATTTCCTAACAAGCATATTATCTGACATTCGGTGATACATATATTTTCTCTTAAAAATATTCTGCTCAGCTCATTTATTTTATTCATTATCTCAAGCTGTGGAAAAATCACACCTAATCATTGGTCTGATTTAATTCCTGAAGCCGCTCCATTTGTAATTATTCCCCAGGAAAACGTATCCATTTTAGAGATGCTGAA
>JBGTFX010000009.1:0-7117 GCA_041747055.1 Balneolaceae bacterium | reverse complement strand
CCGTCTGATACAATCAGCATGGCAAGATGCTTACAGAGCTTGATTAAATGCTCGAGAAACAGATCATACCGATCATCTTCTTGATCAATAATCCTATTTTCGGCCATTCCGTTGCATAAAATCGACACCATATCATTGGTGGATGTATCACCATCAACAGTAATCATGTTAAAGGTTTTATTCACGGCAATTCGCAGGGCTTTATCCAGCAGCTCCTGTTTGATGGCAACATCACAAACAATAAAAGAGAGCATCGTGGCCATGTTGGGATGAATCATTCCGGATCCTTTTGCAATTCCTCCCATATGAATATTTATGCCATCAATTTCAAATGCAGAAAATCCCTCCTTGGCAAACGTATCAGTGGTAAGAATTGCATTTGCAGCGAGTGATCCGGCAATTTCCCGATCAGAAAGCTTGCTCACACACTCTGTAATTCCTTTTAAAACTTTTTCTGTAGGAAAGGGTTCTCCGATCAAACCGGTGGATGCAACCAAAACCGACTCCACGGGAATTCCGAGTTCTTCAGCCGTTTTTTCTGCCATGGCAACAGCTCCTTCCCACCCTTTTATACCGGTGCAGGCGTTCGCATTTCCCGAATTGACGATGATCGCCTGAATAATTCCGTCTTTAATATGCTTCCGGCTCAGCTTAATGGGTTCGGCACATACTAAATTTTGAGTAAAAACTGCTGCAGCATTTGCAGGTCTTTCGGAATAGATAAGAGCGATATCCCGCCGTTTAGATTTAATACCCATGTGGGCACCCCAGGCTTTTATACCGCGAACATCAGTTAAATTATTAATCATAGATTGTAAATTAGGTCAGGAAAAATTGTGAGTAGAAAATCGTTAAAATATCAGGGATTGAGCGGCGGATTTTTAAGCCCGGCATTTTCCAGCAGTCCAAACATCAGGTTCATGTTTTGCACCGCCTGACCTGCTGCTCCTTTCATTAAATTATCAATGGCTGAAATGGTAATTATCCTGCCGGTTCGCTCATCGTGCGTAGCGTACACATCACAAAAGTTAGAACCCCTCACATTCTTGATGGATGGTGGTTGGTCCATAACCCGTACAAAGTGTTCTTTCTCATAAAAATTCAAATACGCCTCGCGAATCAACTCATGGTTTACAGATTTGGCCGGAGTTGAATAGGTAGTGGTGAGAATGCCACGATCAATCGGCAACAGATGTGGTGTAAACTGTACCTGTATTTCTGTTGATGAAAGCGTTCCTAAAATAGTTTCAATCTCCGGAGTGTGGCGATGATTTTTCAAGCCATATGCAAAAAAGTTTCCAAACTGATTCGGGAAATGAGTGAACACTTTGGGTGATGCTCCCGCGCCTGTCACACCCGATTTCGAATCAATGATAATAGAATCTGTTTCAACTAATCCGTTTTCAATAAGGGGAGCAAGAGCTAAAATAGAAGAAGTAGGATAACAACCCGGATTTGCAACAAGATCTGAGCTCCGAATTTTATCCCGATTCAGTTCCGGCATACCGTACGTTGCCACATCGATCATTTCGGGACAAACATGTTTCTTCTCATACCATTTTTCATATAGGACGGCAGAGTTTAGTCTGAAATCTCCTGAGAGATCAATGATCCTGAAATTATCCAGTCCATGTTCCTTCACAAAATCCATGGAAACACGGTGGGGCAGTGCCAAAAAAACAAGATCCAGATCGTGGTCAGAAATCTGTTCAATTGTTTGAAGCTCCATTTCAAAAATACCTTCAAATGACGGGTGCAGGTCCGAAATTTTCTTTCCTGCTTTGGATTGAGAAGTTATAATTTCAAGACTTATATCCGAATGGAGGACTAAGAGGCGAATCAGCTCTAAACCTGTATATCCCGTGGCGCCGACTATTCCGACCTTAAATTTGGATTTTTTTCTTCGTTCTAAATCTCTGTTCAATTTTGCCATACTACTGAATTGTTGTACCTGACTTCGTTATTGTGAAAAGTTGCCTTAAAATAGCGTTTTCTGTGGATCCATTTACAATATGTGCGGCCTTTACTCCTTTTTTTAAACCAATCAGACAAGCCTCCACTTTTGGTATCATTCCACCTTTTATAACGGTATTAAAAAAAGTCCTTGCTTTTTCGGGTGAAATCTCAAGAATCCGGGATTCAGGATCGTTTATATCTACCATCAACCCGTCCACATTTGTTACGGCAATAAATGCATCTGCATTCAGCTCACCGGCAAAATGACCGGCAAACATATCGGCATTAATATTGTAATCTTCACCATCCTCTCCTACCGAAACCGGAGAGATCACAGGCAAATAATTCTGATCGAGCAAGCTTGTCACAATATCTGTATTGATCGATTTTACATCACCCACAAATTCGAGATCAATAGAAGTATCACTTCCCCCTTTTGTAAATGTATGGTGCCGTTTTACTGCTTTAACCATCATACCGTCTTTTCCTGAAAGTCCCACTGCATTCGCATTCAGCTTATTGAGCCCCTTTACCAAATCACCATTTACTTTTCCGGACAGGGCGATTTCTACTACTTCCATTGCCTGCCTGTCGGTGATACGATGTCCATCTACAAATTTTGATTCAACACCGGCATCATCCAGCATTTTTTGAATAAATGGCCCACCACCATGAACAACTACCACATCGATTTCCATCTGCCTTAAAAGTGCAATTTGATTCAATACATTATCACGTGATGATTTATCAACCATCGCATTACCGCCATATTTTATGAGTACCCGTTTGCCTTGTAGATTTTTGAGGAGATTTTCATCAATAAAGTCTGGAGTAGTTAGATTTGACTTTCCCGCGTACATATGCTTTTTTTAAGGATCATTCATTAAGATGATGTAAAGATAAGGCTTTGAAGAGGAAATCGTTAATAGATATCTTTATTGCAAATTAAGCTCATACTTTTCTGTATTATTAAGCCCTGGCTGATAAATTCTATTTTATTTGATTAATAAAATCTCCCATGAATCAAACACTACTCGTAGGAATTGAAAGTGAAGCGCGGCATACATTAAACAGAATGCTAGCAAAAAGAAAACACTCAGTTACTGTCTTTGAATTAGATGATGATGTTCTACCAATTATTCGTGATAAAAATATTACCCTTGTTATAATCTGTGAAGTAAATGCAGAGACTATATCTCTTTGCCGTACAATCCGAAATCAACCGGATGGCAATGGAGTAGTTATCATTTCTGTCCTCGAAACAGATAAGCTGGAGTTGATCGATGAAATTATGGACGCCGGTATTGATCAGTGTATAATAGAATCTATTTATGATGAAAAACGTCTTCATTTACGCCTCTCTTTTGCAGAAAAAATGGCACGGGAAAAAGTTCGTCAGCATATCACCGAACAGCAACTGCGTGAAAGTGAAGCCAAAGCACGAAGTATTTTAGAAACTACGGTAGATGCGATTATTACTATCAATCCAAGGGGGATTATTCAATCGTATAATAAAACAGCTGAAAAACTATTCCAATATAAAGCATCAGATGTGATCGGGAAAAACGTAAAGATGCTGATGCCCGAACCTTACAGACAAGAACATGACGACTACATTGATCGATATGTAGAAACCGGCGAACGAAAAATTATTGGGAAAGGACGAGAGGTTTCCGGGCGCCGAAAAGACGGAACTACCTTTCCGATGTATCTTGCAGTGAGTGAGGTTAAACTACCAGGACACCATATTTTTACAGGAATTGTGCGTGATATTACCGAGCAGAGAAGATTGGAACAAGAAGTACTGAGAATTAGTGAACATGAGCGGCGCAGGATTGGTCAGGATTTACATGACGGATTGGGCCAGATGCTTACCGGAATCGGGCTGATCAGTAAAAATCACGCGCGACAGCTAAAAGAAGAGGGTCATTCATCGGCGAAGGATGCAGAAGAAATTACAGACTTAATTAAAGAAGCAGATGAGCAGGCACGATCTTTAGCACGGGGACTTGTACCCGTAGAATTTGACGAGAAAGGACTTGAAGCGGCGCTGGAAAGATTACGAACAAATGCTGAAAAACTTTTTGGGATATCCTGCTCGCTGGAAATAATTGGATCACTCAATTTCGAAGACGCCACACAAGCGATTCATCTTTATCGTATTGCACAAGAAGCAGTCAGTAATGCAGTTAAGCATGGAAAATCCACAAAAGTGTCCATTCACCTTGCTGCAACAGATCAACATGTTCGTCTGCGGGTTTCTGATAATGGCATCGGGTTTGAAGAGAACTGGGATAATGATGGCGGACTTGGCGTTCGGATTATGCAGTTCAGAGCACGTCTAATAGGCGGAAATCTTGAAATTAGCGACACACCTGATAAAGGCGCTGTTATTATGTGCACAATGCCTATTTTATAATGATTTTAGCCTGAAAATGAACTGGATTATTAACAATACTTAAATCAAAAATCTGTGGCTGCAAAAAAGAGAATATATATTGTAGATGATCATCCTTTAATGAGAAAAGGAATGGCGATGACACTACAGACAAACATTGAATTTGAGGTTTGTGGCCAGAGCGAAACAGCGGAACAGGCACTCAACGAAATTCCCAAGCTCAAGCCCGATGCTGCAGTAATAGACATTTCTTTACCCGGAATGAATGGTATAGAATTAATCAAGCATTTGCTGGCTCAAATGGATAGTCTGAAAGTTCTAGTGGTGTCCCGCCATGATGAAGAACTTTATGCCGAGCGGGCCATCCGCGCCGGTGCAAAAGGTTATTTGATGAAGCTGGAAGCCGGCGATGTTATTGTTAGCGCAGTTCGCCAGATCTTAAATGGCGGAATTTATTTGAGTGATAAAATTGGCTCACAACTAATAATGAAACTTGCTTCGGGCCAATCAACCGGTGATAATCCGCTGGAGCTTTTAAGTGACCGGGAGTTAGAGGTATTTGAACTGACCGGGAAAGGGGAATCCACAAAAGAGATTGCCGAGCGGCTTCATGTATCAGTAAAAACAGTTGATACTTATCGTGCCCGCATCAAAGAGAAAATGGACTTAAAAAGCGCCAATGAACTGCTTCGCCGCGCCGTTCAATGGGTTGATGATTCTATTTAATTTCACTATCCAAAATTTAGAAAAGGGGATGAACTAAATCCCCTCTTGAGAGGGGACAAAGGGGTGTGTTTGACAAGCTTAACTACGGATTGATACTATTTCAAAGAACATCATATTATCAACCCCATCCGGTTCTCGCAGAGTTGCACAGATGAATCGCCGAGTAGGCAAAGGGGAGTTCACCCCTAAGCCTCTCACAGAACCGTAAGTGACAGTCTCCCGTCATACGGCTCGTGTTATTCATTATAAGCAAAATCAGTAATTCATTTTCCAGTGGTAAAACAGGGTTGGGTTTTCCTGTCTGATCACCTTAAGTTTTCTGTATGAATCGCGGTAACCAAGCTTATATTTCTTACCAATCCACTTGATTAACCGCTGGTCTATCTTTCCCAAATTGCGCCTGAGGGTTCTTTTGCTGTATTTGTCGTAATAGCCTATCCAACCTCGAAGTTTGCTGTTAAGCAGCATAGCCAGATCAGTCACTTCGAGCCGGGTGTTGTCCCAAGCTTTTAGTTCCCGAATTACCTGACGGATCTTCGTTTGGTTGGAGGGACTAATTTCAGCGGTAAAGGCCATGAAGGGTTTACCGTCATATTTGCTAATTCTCATCCGGGGCTGATAACTGAACCCCAAGAATTCAAACGTGACGTTTTCATGGCTTTGCTTACGCTTGTAGTCCTTGCAATAGGCGATGCGCGTTTTGGATTCCTTGATTTGTAGCTTCACCTGCCCAAGTCGGTTCCGGATAGCTTCCAGTACCTTTTCGGCCTGTGCTTTTGTAGCGCAGTGTACCACCACATCGTCGGCATATCTTACAAACCGTACGGTTGGGTGATTTTTGGCCAGCCATAAGTCTAAGGTAAAGTGTAGGTAGAGGTTCGCAAGAATCGGACTAATTACCCCTCCTTGTGGCGTTCCTTTTCCTTGCTTTTCTCGCAAGGTGCCGTCAGCCGTTTGGATTGGCATTTCGAGCCATCGGCTAACGTACAATTTCACCCACTTCTCGTCCATAACGTGCTTTACAGCTTTGAGCATTATCTCATGGTCGATCTCATCAAAGAAGCCGGCAATGTCCATGTCAATCACCCAGTCCTGCTTGTAGCAGTTCTGACGAACTTGTTCAAGGGCATCGTGGGCACTTTTCAAAGGGCGATATCCATACGAATGCTCATGGAAAAGTCGGTCTACTTTCTTTTCCATGTAGTCCTTCACTACTTGTTGGGCGATACGATCGCGTAGTGTTGGAATTCCCAATTTGCGCTTCTTCCCGTCCTTCTTCGGTATTTCTACCTCGCGGACAGGCTGGGGGTGGTACGAGCCGGATGCCATCCGGTTCCAGATCACGTAGAGATTGCCGGAAAGCTTCTTATCGAACTCCGTCCAGCTCTCCCGGTCGATACCAGCTGCTTTGCCGCCCCGCCTTACCTTCCGGTAGGCGTTGACCACCTGTGAAAACTCAATGGGTACTGTTTTGTTTACGTGTATGTATTAATCCTCCTCTGCCCTGATCTTCCAATCAAAACAAAGTTGTTGTAGTGAATATGCACTGAATAACCCAGACCCTTCGCTCCGTCCCGCTTTCACGGGCCATCAACACTACTATGGCCTGGTCCGACTTCCGTCTGTACGTTGGTGTTGCCAACGCATCCCACAGACGGAGATCCCGAGTTCTGTAATAAAGCCCAACCTTTCCTCACCTCACCTGTATGCCGGAGGGCGCACAGCCAGTAAACAGGTACCCGCTGTGCTTGTCTCTGTATCCTCTGCGCGATACGATTTTGCCCGGCAACTATGCGATTTCGACACCTCATCAGTGATTCATTTGCATTGGTCTTGAAAGGTCACACCTGACGGGTTTATTCCCGCCTTTTCTCCAAACGTTCACCACAGCAGCCTTACGGCGTTTGCAGCATGGAGTGGTTTGACAACTCCCCCTGCAGGGCGTTGCCGATGCGCCACCCCGACACCCTGTCAGGGCTGCATCATCTTTATTACAGCATGTCAAAGAACGCCGTGTTCTTTAACTTCACGGCACAA
>JBGTFX010000008.1:0-6740 GCA_041747055.1 Balneolaceae bacterium | reverse complement strand
ACGAATTGCCTGATCTTCAGCCGAGAATTCAGGTAGCACTGTTGAATATTATGCAGGAACGGGATATTCAAATCCGGGGGTTTAAAGTGAGAATTCCATTGGATGTATCCATGGCATTTTCGGCTAACCCTGAAGATTATACTAATCGTGGAAATATCATTACTCCGCTAAAAGATCGAATTGATTCGCAAATTATTACACATTATCCACGGTCCATTGATACCGCTATCGAGATTACGGGTCAGGAAGCATGGGTTGAAAGGGAATCAGATGTGACAGTATTCATTCCTGATGTATATAGAAAAATATTGGAAGAGGTGGCATTTAAAGCGCGTGAAAGTGAGTTTATTGATCAAAAAAGTGGGGTGTCTACCCGAATGACAATTACCGCTATGGAGCAGATGATATCGGCTGCTGAGCGCAGAGCGATTTATAATGGAGAGACGAAAACCACGCTGAGGATTACAGATTTATATTCAGTAGTTCCGGCGCTGACGGGTAAGTTAGAACTTGTTTACGAAGGAGAGCAGGAGGGAGCGGTAAATGTAGCAAAGCATATGATTGGAAAGGCCGTTACGTCTGTATTTAAATCCACATATCCCGATCCTCGTCAGAAAAAAGCCGAAGAAGGCTCAGATGAATATCAGGATATACTTTCATGGTTCTCTGCCGGTAACAGTTTGGAACTTCCTGATTTGGTTAGTGATAAAGAGTATCAAAAAGCTCTGGATAAAGTAGGTGGCTTGTCAACGTTTGCTAAAAAGCACAGTACAAATAACAATGGCAGTGAATATCCTATAATGGATTTTGTGGTTGAAGCTCTTCACCAACAATCAATGCTGGGTAAAGAAGATTTGGATGAAGTGAGAACATATAATGACATGTTGGGAAGCATGCTTGGCGGAATGGGCGGTTTTGATGAGGGAGATTTTGTGGATTAAGGTATGCATCGGAGTAGTGCGGTGTCACTGGCCTGCGAACGGAGCGTAGCCTGTCTTAGATCAGGCGAATGTACAAGTCCAACACCGCGGGTGAAAAAGTAGAGCATTTAAAATTAACTGTAACTCTACTTCTTTCCCGGTTTCTCGCAGAGTTTCGCGGATAGCTTAGGGCTTAGTAGGAAGTAGCATTCCCCTCCTTCTAATGAGTTTATTCGGCCACTGACGGAAGGGGTAATAAGTGATTTATTTAAGTTTTATACGGGTCTTTGAACAAGAAAAATAATCAGTTCCCCTCTGAGAGACTCCGCGATTCATCTGCGAAAATCAGCGAGAACGATTAGTACAAACCCTACAATAAACAACAAGTCTAATCAAATTACTTCCATTGGTTCTCGCAGAGTTTCACTAAGCTTCTACTCTTTTGATGTTAATATATCTTCAATAATCCTCCACAGATTTGTGGTGAAAAGAGCTTGAGTCCATTAGCGAAAGGGGATATGCCACGAGGACACGACGGTACTAAGGTTCACGAAGGTTTCTCAAAATAGATGGTGCAAGTATCCACCCACTAGTGCCCTTTTTTAGAAAAGAACTTCGTTCTTCTAATTTATGCGGACAGGGATTTGAAAAGGGGCTCATCGTTCAAAGGGAATTCCGCGAGTCAGCGACTATGCGCTACAATTGACAGGTAAAAAAGACACTGTATCAAACATTGCAAATAGAAAACCTAACCCTTATCTTTCTAATCTTTGATAAAAACTAATATTGCACAGCTATGAAGAAAGGAATACATCCCGATTATAAAGAAATCACCGTTTTAATGAGTGATGGATCTGAAGTAAAGACACGAAGCACAATGGATGTTGAAGGCGGTGTTTATAAGAGTGAGGTAGATTCTAAAAATCACCCGTTTTATAACAAAGATCAGAAGATTCAGAAGAAAGCTGATAGAATTGACCGCTTTAACAAACGCTACAATAAGTAGTCGTTGTTGTTTAATTAATGAAATTCTTTAGGATGTGGCGATGGTGCGCTGCATCCTTTTTTTATTTATAGAGTTATGGAGATTCTAAAATTTGAAGTTGGCCCTTTTGGAGAGAATACCTACCTGCTTGTTCAATCTGGGGAAGCAATTGTAATAGATCCAGTATTTTCAAACGACTCAGAATTTCAACCTTTCGAAAAAGCACTATTGGAATCAGGCGCAAATCTAATCGCCGTAGTTCTTACCCACGCGCATGTTGATCACGTTTTAGGGCTCCCACTGCTTTTAGCAAAATACAAGGTTGATGTTTATCTGAACCATTCCGATCTCTATTTATGGAATCGATTTCCTGAACAAGCTGCTATGTTTGGCATTCAGTCCACTAAAATTAATACTGTTCCAAAAGAACTTCCTGTTGAAAAAGATTTCTCATTGGGTTCTTTTACTATGGATATCCGTTACACACCGGGACATGCTCCCGATCATGTGTCTATTTATATTGAACCGGAGAATGTACTCATTGCCGGCGATGCTCTTTTTAAACAAAGTATTGGTAGAACGGATTTGTATAAAGGTGACTTTAATCTTTTAGCGAGATCGATCAGAAAAGAATTGTACACACTGCCTGATGAAACTCGCGTGCTGTCAGGTCACGGCCCTGAAACTACGATAGGTTTTGAGAAGAAAAATAACCCGTTTGTACCGGTTTAATTTTTGCTGTCTGCTTCTTTTTGCTGAAGCCTGAATATTTGCTCATCGAAATGTTCTCTCTTTGCAGGATTTGATTTCCGCAATTGCTTATACGTTTCAATAGCGGCTTTAAAATTTTTCTGCTTCTCGTGAATACCGGCCAGCGTTTCCGTAACAATATCATCCACTTCAGTAGAGTATTTGCTCAAGTCTTCATCCACTTCTTTTTTAAGGTCTTCCTCAGAAAGCTGTATTCTCTTTGATTCAACAGCAGATAGTTTGTTAATCAATGAATCGAGATCACTAATGGGATGAGATCGGTCACCACTATTATACTCTTTCTTGTAGTTCTTATTTTTTTGATCCGGTTTCCACGCATCAAAAGAATCAGGATGGGAAAGGAAGTAGTGTAATGTTTCCATTAGCGGACTTCCCGGAGCACAAACTTTTGCTGTCCAGGCATATTCAATCGCTTTTGATTTGTCACCATTTTTGTAACAAAGCCACGCCAGATAAAAATACCCTACAGCACCGGTATTTCGTTTTAGTACGTGTTGCTCAAGCTTTTTGATGGTTTTATCAGGATCAGAATCAAACTGGTCGAGATATATCTGGAATGAGGCAGGTGTATGTTCTAAAATTGAATCCATGAGCGAAAGTAGTTTACAACAATCTTTAAGTTAAATCTACCAGGAACTTACAGCATCATTAAAAGCTCTATTTGCAATTTCCTGAAGAGCTTCTTGTGCAGCTTCAATTTCGCCCTCAACGGGGTTTGTCAATACATCGTAAGTGGCGCTTCCTGTAAAAGATTTTGAATACTCAGGCTCATCCACATTTGCGAATTTGAACGAAGCCCTTACTGTAATCTGAATTTGATTTATATTTGCCTGTTCATCTCCGCCTATAGAAAAAGCGCGGTTTTGATAAGTTTGAATGGCTCCTTCCAAAATAGCATCGGCCTCATTTTCATCATTTGTGAGCGATAATCTACTCTGATTAACAAATCGATTTACAAGGGCTCTGTTCAGTCGTTCTGTCAAATCTCCCAATCCACTTTGTGAATTATCAGGGAAAAAAGGGATGTATATAGTGTTTACATTACTAGGAATTGAAGTCCCTGTAAAACTATACTGGAAACACCCGGTCATCAAGAGCAGGGATAAAATTCCCGAATAAATCAGCTTTTTATTGAAGCTCATACTGGTCCAATTTTCTGTAAAGTGTACGTTCGGAAACGCCCAGGGCTTCGGAAGCTTTTCTTCGATTCCCCTCAAATTTTTTAAGCGCCTGTTCAATTAAAAACTTTTCTGCGTCTTCAATAGAAGGAATATCTTTACCATCGAAAAGTGAGGCCATTGGGTCTTCTTTTTCTGCACCCTCTTTTTTGGGAATGGAGGATACTCCCAACGTTTGTTCGCCATCCTTATTGGTATAAATAGAGATATCGTTTGGATCGATATTTCTGGGCATGGCTTCAGGCAGTGCCTTGATTTCCTTATTATTAAACGTTGAGTAGAGGAATTTTGCTAACATCTTTTTTAAATCCGAAAGATCGGTTCGCATCTCTACCAATGCACGGTATACCAAAGCTGAGTCATGAGAGGTGTTTTCGTTGAAGGATGGCGGATCCTCTTTTTTCGAATCGGATACGATAGGCAGATTATCTGTAGAACCTAAATGTTGACGACCTTTAAGATATTTTTGAAGTCTGTCTTTATCGATAAATTGTGACTTTTCGAGAACAACCAACTGCTCCGCCACATTTTTAAGTTCTCGAATATTTCCGGGCCAACGGTATGATGTAAGTAAATTTTTGGCTTCATCAGAAAATCCTTTAAAGACAGAGTCGTATTTGGATGAAAATTCAGTTACAAATTTTCTAAAAATCGGGATGATATCTTCCGGACGTTCCCGAAGGGGAGGGAGTTTAATTTTTACGGTATCGAGGCGATAATATAAATCTTCTCTGAAATTTCCTTCTTTTACTTCGTCCCATAAATCTTTATTGGTTGCGGCAATGATGCGTACATCAGATGTATACATTTTACTTGAACCCACCCTGAAAAACTCACCGCTTTCCAAAACCCGAAGCAATTTCACCTGAACATTTTTTGGAGTGTCCCCAATTTCATCCAGAAAAATGGTGCCTCCATCTGCTTTCTCGAAATATCCTTTTCTTGCGTCATGTGCTCCGGTAAATGAACCTTTTTCATGCCCAAAAAGCTCACTTTCAATAATTCCTTCGGGGATCGCTCCACAATTTACAATTACCAGATCATTTCTATGGCGATCACTTAAGGAGTGGATCGCCCTGGCAGCAACATCTTTCCCTACTCCAGATTCTCCCTGCAAAAGAACAGTAATGTCTGTTTTAGCAATTTGCATAACTTTATCAACAACTTGCTTAATCGCTGCTGACTCACCGTTCAACCCGTATCTTTCCTGAAGTGCTTGTCTATCCATATAAAATTTCATTAACCCTGATACCTAATTTAAGAAAGATCTGCTTCTTGCCATAAAAAACGATCATAAAAAATTATTGTTACAGGCATTAAACCCGCCTTCGTCCCTTTACTTTATGGAAAAAACATTGTTTGTTAAAAGATACCCCTAACTCTATTTATCAATGATGTCGTATTCTCGTTTTACAAAAGAAATTGAAAAAAGTTTAACAAAACACTTCAATCTTATTTACGGTGAGGAGCACCTTACATTTTGCCTTGATGAAACCCATAGGTTACTTGAAAAATATAATCTCGAACCTGTGGTAGAAAAAATCGACTTTAATAAAGTATGGACGCATAATGATCAGATCTTAATCACCTATGGTGATATGGTTCAACCGGAACCAAAAGAATCAGTTTCAAAACTTAGAAAGCTTCAGCAGTTTTTAAATGAGCATGTAAAATACTGGATTTCAACGGTACATATACTTCCTTTTTATCCAAGCAGCTCAGACGATGGATTTTCTGTAGTAGATTATAAAAAGGTAAATCCCAGCTTAGGAGGGTGGGACAACATTGAAGAGATGTCTAAACATTTTCGTCTTATGGGTGATCTTGTGATGAATCACACTTCCAGGCACAGTAATTGGTTTAAAAGCTATTTAAGAGATGAAAAACCTTATAACGATTTTTTTATAGAAGTGGATCCCGAAACAGATTTAAGTGCCGTCACACGTCCCCGAAGTTCCCCTCTTCTTACGCCGGTACACAGTGAAAATGGTGAAAAATTTGTTTGGAGTACATTTAGCGAAGATCAGATTGATGTGAATTTTGCCAACCCGGTACTACTATTCAGATTTTTAGACATTTTTCTGTTTTACATAGATAAAGGCGTGAGTGTTATTCGACTTGATGCTGTTGCATTTATATGGAAAAAATTGGGCACAACCAGCATTCATTTACCGGAAACACATGAAATAGTAAAGCTATTTAGAACAATTGTAGATTTTTATGCTCCAAGAACAACGATTATTACAGAGACGAATGTGCCGCATAAAGAAAACATCAGCTATTTTGGTGATGGAGACGAGGCACATATGGTTTATCAATTTAGCCTGCCTCCACTGTTGCTCCACGCAATATTAACAGAAAATGCACAGTATTTAACCGGCTGGGCTCAATCGTTAAAAAAACTTCCAGATAACTGTACGTATTTTAATTTCACGTCTTCACATGATGGAATAGGAGTAAGGCCCCTTGAGGGTTTGGTTCCTCTGCCGGAGTTTACTGCACTTGTTAAAGGGATGGAGAAACTTGGTGGGTTTGTGTCCGAAAAGAAAAATCCTGATGGAACCTTTAGTCCGTATGAGTTAAATATTACCTATTTCGATGCATTTGCTGATTACAATGGATCACAAAGTTTACAAGAAAGAAGATACCTTTGCTCCCAGGTTATAATGCTGAGTTTAAAGGGTGTGCCAGGGATCTATTTTCATAATTTAGTAGCGACAAGAAATAATGTGAGAGGCGTTTCAGTTACCGGACGATACCGTACCATTAACAGGAAGAAATGGACGTATGAAGAAATAACAGATTCTTTGAATGATCCTGATACAAATACGTATCGAATTTTTCATCGATATAAGGAAATCATAAAAAAGAGAAATAACCATCCGG
>JBGTFX010000007.1:0-3803 GCA_041747055.1 Balneolaceae bacterium | reverse complement strand
TCTATGTTGATATCGCACATCGAACCTCGCTGATGTATAGCTTTGCCACATTGGTTCTGGCCAAATTTGTGGAATTAAGTCCCTATTCCGAGACGGTGACGTTCTGGTCGGCAGCAGCACCCATCGTGTTTTTCGCTCTGGCGATTTCAACATATGTGATTCACGGAGTTCTGAAAGACACCGATAATCAGATGAAAAAGCCCCACAAACTGGGATCATTCACGCTGCCTAATTGGGTAATTATCACATTTATGGTGGCGCTGATCATTGCTGAAATCGGAGGGTTTGCAATTTTGTTTGTGGGATTCTTGAGCACGCTATAGATTTTAGATGGTTATCATAACTGCCGGAGGGTATTTTGAGTATTAATGTCATTACTTGGTTAAAACGCATCGGAATCTCTATTGTCGCTGTTTTAGTAGTTATTACTGCATGGTTATGGTTCATCGTAAATGACCTTCCAAAAGCTCTTGAACCAAAACCGTTTGAACCATCCGGAGTGCTGTTCAACAATGTGCGATTGCTCTCTATGGATCCAGAAGCTCCGGTTTCGCAGGATGCTCAGGCAGTTCTGGTTATGGGCGACAGGATAACGGAGATTGGTGCTGCGGGCGGGATACATGCACCCGATGGTGTCCTTACCGTTAACGGTCGTGGTTATACGTTGATGCCCGGGTTAATTGATGCGCATATTCATCTTCACGATGAGGCGGAGCTGGCAGCGTATCTTGCTCACGGGGTGACCGGACTTCGGAATTTGTCCGGATATCCATTTCATCTTCGTTTGATTGATCGTATTGCAAACGGTCAGCTTATTAGTCCGGATTTTGTTACTACAGGGCCAATTCTTAACAGCCCCGGACCCAACGAAACGGTTTTACAAACCACGGTCACTACTGCCGAAGAGGCCAGCCGCGCCGTACGCGCTCAACACAGTGCCGGATATCGAGTTATAAAAGTATATTCTAATCTGACCCGGGAAGCCTTCGACGCTGTTATTGATGAGGCTGCAAACCTGGGCATGACTGTAGTCGGTCATTCTCCGGAAGGCGTAAGAACCAAAGGAATACCTCACGAAAAATCATTCGAAATCCCTTGGGAGGCAATGCTTGGGTTAGGATTCACGACATTGGAACATGTTGAGACCCTTGTTTGGCATAGCCTCAGAGATGATATAGACCAGGAAAAGATGCGCCAGGTAGCTATGGCGCTCGCCAAATCCGGTGAGGCCGTTACACCAACGATTTATGCACATAAACGTCTGGTGCTGATCGCGAAGTCGAAAGGTGAATATTTAAACAGGCCAGATTCTGACATGATTAACCCGCTTGTTACATGGTTTTCAAAAGATGCAGCGAAATTTTGGAGCCAGGTTGATCCATCCGTTTATGAAGAGCCACGTGCTGAATTTTATTTAATTTCAACCCGGCTGTTACATGAAGCAGGAGTTCCTTTGTTAACCGGTACCGACAGTGGATCATTTGGTATTATTCCCGGGGCAGCGGTAGCGCGCGAACTTGAACTTTTAGTAGCTTCAGGTTTGTCCCCCTATGAGGCGCTAAACTCAGCCACCCGGGTGAACGCTGAAATCCTTGGTTTCGAAAAAACAGGTATGATCTTACCGGGATATCGCGCTAATTTTGTATTATTGCCGAATGATCCATTAACAGACATCAGTGCTGTAGAATTTCCGGCAGGCGTAATGATCGGTGGTCACTGGCTGGATGAGCAGGCACTTGAAGCTATGAAAAACTCAGCAAGAATTTCTAGGAATACATCATTTATTCGCTCATTGTTGCGGGTGATAGAAATGAAACTTCTTACATAACTACTTTTGGAGAAAAACTAAGTAGTGACTAGTCCAATATTCTCAGGCACGGCACAATTTAGATTACGTGACAAAGCAATACTACTACCAACAATAGAACAGAAATAATGGAAACAATTAAAAAAACGATTCTGCCAATTTTGTTAACTACAATCTGGATAAGCATTTCAGAATTTGTTAGAAATGAGTTCTTATTGAAGTCATACTGGAGAGAGCACTATGAAAATCTTGGCCTTGTATTTCCTTCAGATCCAATTAACGGTGCAATTTGGGGATTATGGTCACTATGCTTTGCGATTGCCATATTTATTATCGCAAAAAAATTTACGCTGTTACAAACCACTTTTATTTCATGGTTTGTTGGATTTGTACTAATGTGGCTGGTAGTGGGGAATATGAACGTATTACCATTTGAAATTCTTCCATTTGCCATTCCATTAAGTTTATTGGAAGTATTTTTAGCGAGCCTCATCATAAAAAAAATGTCGCATAATAATGGATAATTCTGTTGAAAAGAGTAGCAATACATCAGATAAGTTTCATCCCGAAATTAAAGAAATAACCGACCAGTTATTTCTGATACATGAGAATGTGGAAGCTGGACACATGTTCGGATATCCAGCTTATTATTTGAATAGAAAGTTGCTTGCTTGTCATTATGGTAATGGGCTGGCTCTGAAGTTATATGAAAAGTCTGTAACTAAAATACTTTTAGATAGCACCTTTTTAGCTGAATCATTCAGTCCTATGGGACGCAAAATGGGAAAACATTGGGTGATTATTTATAAACAAAAAGACAAGCCTTTTGAATTACCAGGCTCTTTAGTTGAAGAAGCTATTGAGTTTGCTAAAATGAAATCCTATTAACAGGAATTGAAGCAAAACTCCATAGAAATTTAAATAAACAGACAATGCTCTGTAAATCTTCATGTGAAACAGTCCAATCCCATGGAAGTAAAATCAAAGCCTGTCTTTTCGGGGGTCATTCTTTGTGATGTTTAATTAATGATTTTTAGGTATTTAGATTCTTGTGTAATTGCAAACATCAATCGTTTTGTTATGAAAAACAAAATCAGTAAGTCAAGAATACTTCTTCATTCCTCACATTTAACTGTTTTATGGGGGGCAATTTTTATTGCATCGCTTCTCACTGCGCCGGCAGCCGCCCAGACCATCACTGTTGTCGGTACGCCACACCTTACCGGGCCGGATGTTCCGCCAAATGCAGAACAGTTTGCCCACACCGTCGAAAAACTGTCGGCATTTAAACCGACACAGGTCTGCGTGGAGCGAATGAGCGGTGAGCGTATCCAAGCTTTGGCCGCAGACCCCAAACGAAACGGTATCACCTTTCAGCCGGAGATGCACGGGCGTAATATTGCCACGAAAATCCTGCCGGCCGGTATAGAAATGCAGATGATGCTGGAAATCAGCCCTGCGGAGGCACGGGATGAGGCACGGGAACTTATCACGCGCTGGGATCAACTCGATTCGGAAGATCAATTCCGGGCGATCGCCCTCCAGATTGCCGGTTACGAATTTCATTCCGCCGTGCTGAACTGGTCGTATTTTAACGAATCAGAAAAGGAAAAAGCCGAGGAACTGCTCTCCTCAAACATTATCAATGCACTTGATACAATGCAAAAATCTGTCCACGAAGTTTACTCTCTTGCAATACCATTGGCCCGGAAAATGGGTCTGCATGAGCTATGTACCGCAGATTCCCTGGAAGATGAAACCCGCGGCATGCAAACGGCCATGAAACATGACGGAATGGCCATTTTGGACAATCCGGACGTTGAGGCCCGGCTAGATGAACTTTTAGAATGGTTCCGGCAGGCATGGCTTCCGGAACCGGGTCCCGATGCGCTAACGGCCACACTTCGGCTCTACAACAGCGACGAGTTTGCAGAGCTTGACCGCAATTTGCAGTGGGAAACTCTCAGAATGTTTGATAATGAAGCCGGAGCTTTTC
>JBGTFX010000006.1:0-3553 GCA_041747055.1 Balneolaceae bacterium | reverse complement strand
TCGTATTGAAAAGTAAACTTAAACCCTTTTCCTTTTATATACTCTTTGTTTGCCTCATAAAACTCAGCAACTAATTCTTCCAATTGATTGGGTGATTGTGTTGCTGTAGCATGTGAGGAATCAACTTTGGCGGCATCCAAAAGCTTTTCAATCATTTTTTTAAGTCGTACAGATTCGCTAAAAATATGATTTCCATAAATTTTGAGGCGATCACCATCCTTCACTCTACCATCTGCAATATTTTCGCCGGCGGCCTGCATTACTGCCAAAGGTGTTTTTAGCTCGTGTGTGATGTTTGCTAAAAAGCCAGCTTGTCTATCGGCAAGATCCCGTTCTCTTTTTGCATTTATAAAAATAAATATCAATGCGCCAAATAATACAAATACTGCGAATCCCAGCACTATCAAGTTTCTTTGTAAGGAAATATCAGATGCGGCCAGTGTTGGGGATTCTAAAAACGTAGCGTGCAAAACCCAATCATCAAACGACTCTGAGAATCGTTGCCGCATATCAATAGGGTAAATTTCTCTATCGTAAACATAATTAGTATCACTTGATGCGAGTATCTCATCTTGCACCCAATCTCTAAGCCAGACCACCATTCCTTTATTATCATCACCCCCAAACTCTTTTACCAATTCCTTTGCAAGATGCTCATTTTTTAAATAATCCTGATCAATTTTAAAGTTTAAATGACCCAAAATTTGACGATCAGAAAGACTGATAAGAGCAAGAGTTAAGGTGCGATGGGAATCGAATGTGGTTTTGGCATTCCAACGCCAGTCTTCAAGGCTTGATCTAATTCTCGATTTTGAAATGCCAAACCCATCACAGACATATTCGGGAATGTCGTAAGTGTGTGAAAAGCGTTTACTGTCAGGATAATATTTATAGATGGGTTGCCCGGGTTCATTACAACCCTCCTCATTTGATGGTATAAAATGAATTGAACTAAATAGAGAACCGGAGAGAGCATCATCCAAAACACCGGTGAAATTTCTTGGAAATTGTTTCTTCTTATTCCAATGCTCCTGAACATGCTTCATATCCAACTTATTCATACCCCAAAACGGCCTGTAAAGTGGATACTGCACATTATTAACAAACTCTTCCAATTGGGATTTTTTGACTTCTTTCGCTGTTTCTAAAGTACTTTCACGAAGTGCAAATAGGGAATAAATATTCATAACCGTAAGAGCCAGTACTGCAATGGATGCAATTCCAAAAAACACCCATCGGGTACTGTTACGGTTACTAAGTTTCTGAATTAAAGGCATAGCTTAAAGGGTCTTGCAGAATTGTGGATCTTACATAATCGAAAAAAATTAAGTCAGTTAAAAACCTGCGCTTAAACATAAATAGCTTTTTACAATCACTATTTACAATCAGATTTTACTGCAATTCCCAAGTATTGTTGGATCTGTCTATATCAGGGAAAAGAATATCGGGATCAATTTCTACTTTTATGACTACCGAAGGTGAGTCAATAATATGTTCTCTGGTTTTATGACCATTAAGCCAGTGGTTAACATCTAAAATTTCTGTCACTGTTGAACCGTCTTCAAAGGTGATTTTTAAATGAACGGGCATAGGTATCTCACCCAAATCTTCAATTAAAACAGTTGTTTGGTTTCCATCTTGTTGAACATCTGCAATAGATTGATCCAGTACCCAGGTTTCGTAGTACCAGCTTCTCCAAAACCAGGATAGATCTTCACCTGTAACATCTTCAAAGGTGTTGAATACATCCCAGGGATAGGGGTGTTTGTATGCCCATCTGTTCATAAATTCTGTGTGTGCATCATAAAAGAGATCTTCTCCAAGAACTCCTCTTAAAGCAGTTAGTACAGACGCAGGTTTTGGATAAGAAGCCACACCATAAGCCGGGCCGGGATAATGAAAGTCGCTCCAGCGCATCATTTCACCTTCAAGGTCGGTTCCTGCAATTTGCAGATATTGGCCAAATAGATTACTTCTGTTAAATAGGTCGTATCCGAAACGATCAACATTTGCCTGTTGGGTATGAAACGAAGTATGTCCTTCGTCAATCCAGGTGTAGCGACGTTCATTTGTACTCACAATCATGGGTATCCACATATGCGCCAATTCGTGAGCAGTAACCCCATAAAGTGCAATTGCTCCTGCATTGTTGTAGTCACCAATTAAGGTAATCATGGGAAACTCCATACCACCACCAATAATATCGGCTCCTTCAACGGAGGTCATATGTGGCCAGGGATAAGGAATAGTTGTATAGTCAGATAAAAATGTAATGGAATGTTGTGCAAAATCGGTTTGATCTGCCCATAGAGGTGCTGTATTCCTATAAAAGGTATTAATTCTTGTGTAATCTGTATTTCCATTTTGAGCCAGGTCTCCCACGGAAGCCCTGGCACCTTCCCATTTAGACTCACGGGTTGCACTGAACGCAACATCCCGAACCCGATCAGACCGGAATCGCCAGGTTATCATTCCATTTTCGGTAGACACAGTAGCATTATCTACTTCATCAAAATCAACAATTGTCATTACGCTATCGCTTTCACCTGCTTGATTATAGCGTTCCAAAATTTCCGGATGCAGTGTTTCCTCTGGGTTTAAAAATTCCCCGGTTCCCATTACTATCCAGTTTTCAGGAGCGGAAATGGTTAATTCGTAATCTGAAAATTTGTGATAAAATTCTGCATTTCCGAGAAAGGAATCGTCCATCCAGCCATACACATCATCAAAAACAGCCACCTGCGGATACCAATATGCAATCATATAAAGGTTATCGCGGCTGCGACCCATTCGGCCTGATGCACCTTCCTGAGGAATTTCGAATGACCATTCAAACTCCATATCTATGGAACCGCCTGAAATTGCTGGTTCCTGCAAAAAAATATAGAGCCTTGTTCCTTCTATGATATATCCATCAGCATATTCCATCCAGCGAGCTTGCAAAGTTGTTTCTTCGATTTCATTTCCATTAATGGAAATTTTACTCAGCTCTTTTCCACCTGTTATTTCTGCTTTATCTTTTTTGGGTGTTCCTGCTTTATGAAGGTTTTGAGCTAATTCTACCTCAATTACTTCCAAATCATTAGGCGAATTATTTTGGTAGTTTATTCTTGCCTGTCCAAAAATGGTGTGAGTTGCGGGGTCAAGTTCTGCGTGTAGCTTATAGGAAGCTTCATTTTGCCAATAATTTTCACCCGGAGTTCCATCCATCGATCGGGTATTGTTCTGAACGGCGCGCTTGAAAGCATTAGGAATCTCTACAGAATAGAAAATGGGGCGTTCAATCTCTGAAATTGAACGCTTTTCATGTTCTTGATTACTATTTGTAACAGTTTCTGTTGTGGTACAGGAAATGAAAAGAAAAGGAATTAATAGAATCCACTCGTAACGGGCTTTAGGCAGCATATCTTAATTTTATAATTGAAGATGGTTTTATAAAAAACGAGAAGGATGTTGATTTATTCCTCTATGATCCCAGAGTTAATTAGAGAGTTTTTTAGCTCTTCAAGATTAACCGGTTTTATCAGATAATCAGTGTAATTGGTGGATTTTG
>JBGTFX010000005.1:0-3015 GCA_041747055.1 Balneolaceae bacterium | reverse complement strand
CCCTCGCAGTAGTTGTCACCGTAGTAGGGATTCACTTATTTGAATTGTATCAAAAGTTCTGGGTAAAGATTTTTATATTCCTGTGTACTGCTATCACTATATTAGGTATTTTACTAAGTGGGTCTCGTGGTGGTCTTTTGTCTTTTGGCATTATTATGGCTGTTTACCTCTGGCGACATCCAAGAAGATTGCAATTTAGTATCATCATAATCAGCGTAATGATTGTCTCATTTCCTATATGGCCTAGCAGTATAACCACTCGGCTGTTCGGTTCCAGCGATGGATTAACTGAAAATATCTCTGTGGAGACTTCGCAGCACTCTTTAACCAGAAGACTGGCTTATGTTGATTTTGGAATAGAGTTGTTCACATCTTCTCCTATTCTTGGCGTAGGTTATGGGAATTTTTCGCATCTTTTTCCAAAGTCGAAGTACGCAGAGTTTAGTAATCCACTCACCCAGAAGGACTCAATTCGGGTTTCGCATAACACTTACCTGGAAATCGCTGTGGGGACAGGAATTGTAGGTTTAATAGTCTTCTTGTTGATCTGGTATATTGCCTGGCACGATTTATTTATCGCAGGGCGTAGATCGGGATGGACTACAGAATTTGGTAAAATTGCAAAAGCCTTTGAACTCTCCTGGATAAGCCTCCTGATAACAAGTTTTTTCTTAACGGCTGAAGCTTTTGACTATATCTGGTTAATATTTGCTATTTCCTCTGTTTTTTCTTTTTATGATGGTGAGTCTAACAATATGGAGAAAATTGTATAACAATTGGACTTACGCAGTTCAGCTTTAACTAAATTCAAACTTTTGCCTGTTCCTGCCTGTTTTTCAGGTGAAGTGCGTAACTCCTGAACAATTCAGATTGATGATATAAAGAAGTAGCAGAGTAGTGATGCCTACACAAAAACAATACACATCCTGGGGACGTTACCCGGAAGCCCCACCTAAGACGATAAAAACCATTGAATGGCGAAATGCGCTTCCTGATCTGGATCAGATGGAACCTCATGTTTTGCCTTTTGGTTATGGACGCAGTTATGGGGATAGCTGCCTGAATGAAGGCGGGGTCTTGTTGGATATGACCCCGATGAACCAGTTCATTGCCTTTGATCGTGAAAACGGAATTTTATGCTGTGAAGCAGGTGTGTGCCTGGCGGATGTGATTGAGCTTATTGTGCCGCAGGGCTGGTATATTCCCGTTAGCCCAGGAACGAAATACGTTTCAATTGGCGGGGCAATTGCCAATGATGTTCACGGGAAAAATCATCATGTCGCGGGGACATTCGGCTGCCATGTAACACAATTTGAGCTTCTCCGTTCTGATGGCGAACGGCTGATTTGTTCTCCAACTCAGCACAAGGATTACTTCGCCGCGACGATAGGCGGTCTCGGTTTAACAGGAGTAATTTTATGGGCGGAATTCAAGCTCAAGAAAATCCCGACCGCCTTTATTGACTGGCAGAGCATTCGTTTTCAGAGTGTGGATGAGTTCTTCGAACTTTCCGCTGAGACGGCTGATATACCTTATGCGGTATCCTGGGTGGATTGCCTAGCAAGTGGGAAGCAATTTGGCAGAGGTCTGTTCAATTATGGGGATTTTTATGATCCGCCATTGGGTTCTATCAAGCAGATAAAGCCTTCTCGCCAATTTCCTATCCCGATTGAGTTCCCATCTTTTACCGTAAACACGCTGACTTCGCGCATCTTCAATGAAGTTTACTATCGTAAACAACTGAAGAAAAAAACGCGCATGGTGACGCACTATGACCCCTTTTTCTACCCACTGGATGTTGCGGCGGATTGGTATCGAGTGTACGGACGCAACGGGTTCTTACAATATCAATTCGTGATCCCCTATGAGGATCGGCAACCCATTAAAGAAATCCTGCGTCAAATCGTGCAGTCCGGTCAGGCTTCGCCCTTAGTGGTTTTCAAGACTTTTGGCGATATTAAATCTCCGGGGATGTTATCTTTCCCCCGTAAAGGGGTGACTTTAGCTCTGGATTTCCCGTTCCGGGGGCAGCCAACCCTGGATTTACTCAACCGCCTTGATGAGATTGTGTTCGCTAATGAAGGGGCACTTTACCCGGCAAAAGACGCCCGTATGTCACCAGAGAGTTTCCGGTTAAGTTACCCCTGTTGGGAACAATTTGCAGATTATATAGACCCGAAATTTTCCTCTAGCTTCTGGCGCCGGGTAACTCAATCAAACAATGTGAAATAGGATCAATGGAATGTTAAAAATTCTCGTAATTGGGGCAACTTCGTCTATTGCCCATGAAACAGCGAAGTATTTTGCAGCCGATGGTGCACAATTTTTTCTGGCTGCACGCTCAGACGAAAAACTACAGATCATTGCTGATGATTTACAGGCGCGTGGGGCGAAATCCACCACTTTCACGCTTGATATGAATGATTTCGCTCGTCATCAGGAGCTTCTTGATGCAGCAGATGCAGCATTGAATGGCATTGATGCCTTATTCATAGCACATGGCACATTGGGGGATCAAGAAAAGGCTGAAGCGGATGTTGATTATATGCTTGAGGAGATCAACACCAACTTTCTGAGTGTCGCGACATTTTTAACGCTGGCAGCCAATTATTTTGAAGCACAAAAACGCGGTGTGATCGCGGTCATTTCATCGGTAGCAGGGGATCGTGGACGGGGCAGTCTCTACGTTTATGGTACAGCGATGGCAGCCAAGACAACCTTTCTTCAGGGACTTCGCAATCGTCTGGCAAAATCGAACGTTCACGTTCTGACGGTAAAGCCGGGGCGTGTAGATACGCCGATGACGGCTCACCTTAAGAAAAGCCCCTTATTGGCTGATCCCGCTAAGGTCGGTCAGCAGATTTACCAGGCGATGAAACGTCGTAAAGATGTGATTTATGCACCGCCGTACTGGGCACTTATTATGCTGATTATCCGAAATATCCCGGAGCGCATTTTCAAACGGTTGAGCCTATGACGGATAGTGTAAATACACCCTCACAGGAGCGATCAACC
>JBGTFX010000004.1:0-4309 GCA_041747055.1 Balneolaceae bacterium | reverse complement strand
AATTAGATTGAATAGGTTCCCCGATGTTTACTTCAGCAGTATGATTATTTGAACCGCCGTTATTTGCCATCATCAACAATGAGGCAACAAGAGCCTCTATGTCATCTTCTGCATTTTCTGTTGATAAAAATTCAGGATTGAAATGATCTTTTACGAAGTGGGTATCATACGAGGCAGAAACAAAAGAGGGATGATTCAGCGTAAATTCACAAAATGGAATGGTAGTTCTGCAACCGGTAATTTCATACTCGTATAAAGCCCGCAACATTCTCCGGATTGATTTTTCCCTTGTTGGCCCGTGCGTTGACAGCTTTGAAATCATCGGATCATAGTTGATTGTAACCTCCTGGCCTTCTTCAACACCCGAATCAACTCTGACTCCGACTCCAGAAGGGATTCGATGACGTTTCAATAACCCGGTGCTTGGCAAAAACTGATCTGTGGGGTCTTCAGCGTAAATTCGGCACTCGATCGCATGACCGTTACATTGAATGTCTTCTTGTTTGTAAGGCAGTTCTTTACCTTCGGCTACTCTTATTTGCATCTCAACCAGATCAACTCCGGTAATCCATTCTGTAACCGGATGTTCAACCTGCAGACGCGTATTCATTTCCAGGAAATAAAATTTCAGATGCTTATCAACCAAAAACTCTATGGTTCCGGCACCTTCATAATCACATGCTTTTGCAGCGGCAATTGCAGCATCGGCCATCTCTTCCCGTAATTTCTCTGTAAGAACTGAACTCGGAGCTTCTTCAATTACTTTTTGGTGGCGCCGTTGAATAGAACATTCTCTATCGTATAAATGGATCACATTACCATGCTTATCCGCCATTATCTGAAATTCAATGTGACGAGGTTCCTCTAAATATTTTTCTACATACACTCTGTCGTCACCAAAGGCATTCATTGCTTCCGATTTAGCTGCTTTTACGCTGTTCTTAAATTCCTCTTCAGATTCAACAATTCTCATTCCTTTACCACCACCACCTGCCGCGGCTTTTACTAAAACAGGAAACCCAATTTCTATAGCTGTTTTCAGGGCATCGTCAAGATCTGACATTGCATTTTTTGTGCCGGGCGGATATGGAACCCCCGCCTTCCCCATTAAATCCCGAGCTGCTGTTTTATCGCCCATCAGTTCAATTGCCTTCGATGAAGGACCAATAAAAATTATTCCTTCATTTTTACAACGTTCAGCGAATCCGGCATTTTCACTCAAAAAACCATAACCGGGATGAATGGCATCTGCACCTGTTTCCTGTGCCGCATGTATCACTTTATCCTGACTTAAATAACTCTTCGCTGATGCAGCCTCTCCAACACAGACAGATTCATCAGCAAACGTTACATGAGGAGCTGTAGCATCCGGAGTGGAGTAAATAGCTACAGTTTTAATGTTCATCTCTTTACACGTTCGCATCACGCGAAGAGCAATTTCACCACGATTGGCAACTAGTACTTTTTTAATTTCGGGCATAAAAAACGTTAAAATAAATGTTCTTTCAGCATGGGGGCCACAATATTCCAAGGCTCAGAAACTTTCTTTTCCCACACATAAAAATTGTGATCTAAATTTTTTAACCAAAGCGTATCACTCATTTTTTCTGAATGGATTCGCTGCGGATCGTTGCTATAAGTTAGAAGTCGAATATCTACTTTGGAAATTTCTTTTAAAGTTTTTTTCTCATGTAAGTTGGGAAGAAAATCAGACGGACAGTTGTAATAGACGTTGTCATCATAAAACCCATCTAAATACGGTTTGATGTCGTAGGTACCACTAATTCCAATTACTTTCTGAATGTGTTGTGGATGCTTTAAAGCGTATAAAAGAGCATAATAAGCACCTAAATTGGCACCTGTTGCAATTAAATACTTATTCTTATTTTTTTTTCTAATAAAGGGAATAACTTCATCAATAATATAGCTCTCGTATTGTCTCTGTCTGCAGATGCGAACATATGGATCCACATCTTTATTTAAAAATCCTTCGTGAGCAACTGAATCAACACAAAATATTTGATTATATCCTTCATTTATCTGTTCAGATAATAATTCAATCAAACCCGCATCTTCCCATTCATGAAATCTATCTTCATCAGATGGGAAGATAATGATAGGTGTTCCACCATCGCCGAATATCAACATTTCCATCTCTTTGCCAAGACTTGGACTTTTCCATTTTTTATATTCTCTATTCATATCCCCTTATACACTTTACTGTTCCAGTTTCTCTTTTACTTTAAAGTTAAATATAGTAGGAAAAAACTTGAACTGTAAGCGCTTTTCTGAATTATTATAAGTGATATTTATTACTTTTTATGAACAACAAGCAACTACTTTAAACTATACATCACTTTAGGAAGAATGGAGAACTTTTCGGTAGAATTAAGAAAGGCTCTTTGTGCAAATACGTTGTAATTATTCGATTCAATTTTATCAAGGATACGACTGTAATTTTCCTTAGCAAGTAATACAGGCAGACGGCTGTCTTTAGAAAGCATGGTAATACCACCCTCTGCTTTATCGTAATATTCTCTTGTTCGTTTTACCTGAAACTGCATAAATTCCGTAAAATTGTCTGTCACCTTGAAAGTCTGCAAATCTTTTTCTGTTATTCCAAACTGATTTAACTCATCCTGTGGAAGATATATTCTATTTCTAACAAGGTCTTCACCCACATCACGTAGAATATTTGTAAGCTGCATGGCAATCCCCAAATCCACAGCATATAACAGAGCTGATTCATCTTCATAGCCAAATACTTCACTTGTCATTAAACCAACAACAGAGGCGACTTTATAAGAGTAATCGTACAATTCCTCGAAATTTTTATATCGATTTTTCTCAAGATCCATTTGTACTCCTTCCAATAAAAGAAGCGGTAACTCTAGTGAGATCTGAAACCGGTTTAATGTATCAGAAAAAGCGACTAAAATAGGATCTGACTGATTTTTTCCCTGATAAGTCTCTATTAAGTTGTATCTAAAAACTTCTAAACGCTTAAATATTTGTTCACCGGTAACCTCTTCCTGATACATCAAGTCTTCAGCCTCATCAACCAAATCATCCAGGTATCTGCATAACCCATAAATTGCAAAAATACTTCTCTGCTTATGATATGGAAGGAACCGTGTAGCCATATAAAATGTCTTTGCATGAACACGGGTTAGACTTCTGCAATGGGAATATGCATTCCTAAGGTTATGGTCATCAATTTCACTAATTACAGCTTTATGAAAATTTGTTTTTTCATAAATTGGTCTAATGAGTGAATAGGGTATTTTTAACAAATTTGTCATATTTGAGAAATGTAATTCATTATAGATAATGTTTCTTATCACTCAAATAGTTCCTGATAAATTAATTTAAGTATTTATCTTAGTGTATTTTCTTTTATTTTAAGCACTTAGAAAATCTTATTAATTATTTTAAGTATTCAAATGCTTAGAATCTAAAACAATTGATATCTATGTCACCTCAAAAAAAAATTACAATTTACCAAGTTGCTCAAAGAGCCGGGGTTGCTATATCTACTGTTTCAAGAGTTTTAAATAATTCTCCTAATGTATCAGAAATTACAAAGGACAAAGTAAATGAATCGATTAAAGCATTAAATTTTCGTCCGCAGGTAAGTGCCCGAAAATTGGCCAGCAGAAAGCCTCAAATGCTGGCTTTGGCCGTTCCATCCTTTACCACTCCTTACTATACTGAAGTGCTGAAAGGTGTGAAGGATGAGATTACAGATTTGGATCTTGATATTGTGATTTATAACACAGGTTCTAAAAATCCGGCTGAGGGAGTAGAAAATTTTTTTAATAGAGGAACTGCTGACACCGTAATTACAATCAGCATAGAAATTACGGATGCTGTTCATGAACAGCTCCAATCATCAGAAATACCCATAGTTCTTATTGGCAGTAAACATCCGATGTATAACTACTTTGATCTGAATAATCGCAAAGGTGGTTTTTTAGCAGGTGAACATTTGGTTAAACAAGGTTTTAAGAACATGGGGATGATCTTACCGGCCAAAAATACAAAACCGTCCATCGATCGATATAACGGATTTACTGATGCTCTAAAAGAATTTAAGATGCCGATCAATGAAAAGCTTTTTGTACGTGGTGAAAGTACAAAACATGCCGGGTTTACTGAGGAAGCAGGATTTGAAGCGATCTACGAATTCGATAAAATGGGTGAATTTCCAGATGCACTTTTTTGCTCTAATGATACGCAGGCTATTGGTGCCTATCATGCAATTACCAGACTGGGCATGAGAATTCCGGAAGACATTGCCATCATGGGA
>JBGTFX010000003.1:0-15100 GCA_041747055.1 Balneolaceae bacterium | reverse complement strand
TATTTCTCATCAAATAGATTAGCGCCCACTATCTTTTGCGTAGCTCTTTACCTACATCTCAGCACGTAGAGCTCCACACCATATCTCATCACGTAGCTCTGCTGCGTGATGCACACGGGCAGCTGAGCTGCCCCATCAGGTGACGCAGCAGGAGCTGCATAACGAGAGGAGGATCGCTGCAAAACAAGATAGGTCACTACGGAACCAGATGAAGATCGCTGCGAACAATATAGGAAACAGGAACAAATTAAAGGCGATAGCGTCCAAGCCATCCAAACGTTGAATTAAAAGCTACAGAATTGAATATTAAACGCTACAAAAATAAAGAGATAAGCAAAATCCCTAAATGGGGCTTCATTTTTTTCACAATAATTGGTTCCGTTCTAATCAGTGGGGTTTTATTTCTTGTTTTAATTTGGGCAGGTCTCTTTGGCCCTGTACCCGGAACAGAGGAATTAAAAACCATACATCAACAAGAAGCCTCACGTATTTTTTCTGCGGACGGCGTTCAACTGGGGACTTATCATCAACAAAACAGAACAAGTATAAACCTTGATGAAATTAGCCCAAGACTTGTGGACGCGCTTATTGCCATAGAGGACATCCGTTTTTATTCTCATAACGGAATTGACTATAAAGCATTAGGGCGGGTTTTTGTAAAATCTATTTTAATGGGACAGAATGCAGGCGGTGGCAGTACTATAACCCAACAGCTGGCTAAAAACCTGTATCCAAGAAGTGGAAGGCGTGGTGTATTTATCGTTACAGATAAACTCCGCGAAATGATGATCGCCCGGAAAATTGAAACCATTTATTCAAAGGGTGAAATTTTAGGTCTCTATCTG
Source organism: Balneolaceae bacterium (assembly GCA_041747055.1). Lineage (GTDB taxonomy): Bacteria > Bacteroidota > Rhodothermia > Balneolales > Balneolaceae > SW132. The sequence continues at coordinate 14,255 of JBGTFX010000003.1, read as the reverse complement.
AACACCGTTTCATTTGGTGAAGATACTTACGGAATTGAGATGGCATCACATCGATTTTTTAATAAACCACCGGATGAACTAAATCTTAATGAATCTGCAACGTTAGCCGGGCTGCTGAAAGCAACTACATTTTTTAATCCCTATAGAAATCCTGAACGATCTGTTCAAAGAAGAAATGTAGTAATCAGACAAATGGAGAGGTATGATCTTATATCTGATGAAGTTGCTGAAAATGCAATATCTGAGCCTTTGAAACTCAGCTATAACAGATCCGCTTTTTCTGATAATTTGGCTCCTTATTTCAGAGAGCATATTCGTAACGAAATTCAGTCTGTTTTACAGAGAGTTAACTCATCAGAAAGTGAAAACTACAACCTTCGTACCGATGGATTAATTATCCATACAACGTTGGATTCCCGTTTGCAGGTTGCAGCAGAAAAAGCTGTGAATTTACGGATGAAACAGCTTCAGGGTATTTTTGATCGTGAAATATCAAATAATCCAATCTTTGGGGAGGAAGATCCTGAGGTGTTACGGGTGTGGAAGCGGAGTGAGCAGTACAAGGCTTTACAACAGGAGGGATTAAATTCAGATGAAATCGAAGAAATTTTACACACTCCGGTTGAGACACTTCTCTTTTCCTGGGACGGATATCAACGCAAAATGATTTCTCCGTATGATGAAATCCGATACTACATGTCCTTTTTAAATGCAGGATTTTTTGCCATACATCCAAACACCGGTCACGTTTTGGCGTGGGTTGGCGGGATCGACCATCGTCATTTTCAGTACGATCAGGTTCTGGCAAGGCGTCAGACCGGTTCAGCTTTTAAACCCATTCTTTATGCTGCGGCGTTAGAATCGGGCCGCACTCCCTGTGACTATCAAAGAAATATGCTGGCACAATTTGCTGACTATGATGACTGGACTCCTCAAAATATCAATGAGGAATATGGTGGAAGATACTCACTGCAGGCTGCCCTTGCACAATCGGTGAACACTGTTGCGGTACATGTTGCCACAGAAACAGGAAGTATGCAAATCAGGAAAACAGCACGTGATATGGGCATCAGTTCCTTTATACCTGAAGGACCGGCAGTTGCTTTGGGTACGGCTGAAATGTCGTTACTTGAACTAACTACAGCTTATACATCATTTTTGAATGAAGGAAAACCGGTAACCCCAAAATTTATCACTCACATTTATAATGGTGCAGGAGAGTTGATTTATGATGTGCGGGATCAACAAATAAATGCGTCAAATTTTGGTTATCCAGTTTCAGAGGAGGTGAGCCTTATCATAACTCCATCACAAATCGAGAATAGATTAAGTACCCGTACAGCGGCAACAATGACAAAAATGCTTGAAAAGGCTGTGAATGAAGGAACGGGATTTCCATTAAGATCTAATTACAATATTCATCACGCCTTAGCAGGTAAAACCGGAACCACTCAAAACTATACTGATGGCTGGTTTGTAGGATTTACCCCCGAAATTGTTTTTGGCTCAAGAGTGGGGGGATGGAACAATCGGGTGCGATTTAGAGAATTTCCTGCATATGCTTCACAAACGGCTCTTCCCATTGCCGGTGAATTCTTAAAAAATATTGCTGATGATTCATCCATTCAGCCACAGTCGGGTCAATTTTCTTCTTCACAAACAGCCACTTCATTTAATATGCAGTGCGAAGATCAACGAAATGATAGAGTCATCGATCGTGTAAAAGATTTCTTCACCGGAAAGAGCAGTGATGAACCTAGAATTATTGGGGATTCCGAAGAGGAGAAAAAAAGTGGAAATATATTCAAGAAAATTGGCCGGAAGTTGGGCTGGAATTAAATTTTTTCAGTTGAAGATAATTGGGTGAGCCACGAAGGCAACGAATGATCAGAAACCTCGGCAGGATATCCTATATCAGTTAAAGCAGGTTTCGTTTCAGCTGTAATTTGATCAATTAACTCCTTGTTAATTCCGGTTCGAAATGTTCTTTAAGCCGTTCATAAAAGAGAATCAAGATATTGTGCTGTGAAGTGTGATTAAGATATTCCTCCACATAAAATCTCCACTCCCGTGCGGTTTAACCGCCTCTTTTTCGAGGAAGTCCGAGGGTGAATCATGCCAGGTAGGGTAATGCTTTTGCATATAAAGCGTGAAAGCAAAATCCGCTTTCGACAGCGCCACATCACTCGGATCACGAATGATATAAATGATCTTAACAAACAAAGGGAACACCTGTTTACTCGTTTCACAGGAGTGAGGCCAGATATGGGTATTGCTTTCAATATAAGATTCGAGACTTTCTATTCGCTTTCTGAAAATGGAGCTGATCCTGAAGAAACATGCGGGATAGAGAATGTCCATCATGTTGATATCAACCTGCTCGGGATAACTTAACTCCCACACCTTTGCAATTGGATAAATAGGGTGTTCTTTGATAAAGTTTTTTTGATTAACACCGGCAGAATCCAATACCTCTTGAATAATTTTGAATAGCCAATAATTACCACTTTTGGGATAGCCAATTTGCAGTATTTTCAAGATGAATATTCCTCACTTTTTACTGTTAAACTTTCGGAAATTATAGGTATCAAAGTTTACTATTCGATCAAATCTTTACGCTGATTTACCAGAGAGTCTCTTTTATCTCTTAAAGCTTTAGACAAACCAATTTTGTAGATATGTGGATTTTCAAATCGTTTAAATTCATTGGGCAGTTTATTCAGCTGTTGTTTGGAATAAGCTGCAATTTCTTTTAGGTCTTTGGGTCGGGAAACACGCTCCCCGTTCTTCATAACCGGTTTTAGGAGTGGCTCCTTTTTAAACTCGGATATTGATCGAGATTTGTGAGGTTCTGTGGGATGATACATAGTATCGAATTCTGATTCATCGGCAAGAGAAACCACTTCACCTCCATAAAAAGAACCATCGTCATGTAAAAGTCTATAAACCTGCTTTTTTCCGGGGAGATTAATTTTACTGATGTTTTCGGAGAGTTTGAGTCGGGGCTCATTATTTGCAAAAGAGAGTTTGTATTTCCCATCAAGCGCGGCATCGGGGTGGCCGGTTACCAAACTAGTGCCTACCCCAAAAAAATCAATAGGAGCTCCCTGATTTATAAGGCTTCGAATTACGTATTCATCCAACTGATTTGATGCGGTAATCATTACGTCATGAAGACCGGCATCATCCAGCATTTTTCGTGATTCTTTTGCAAGCCACGATAGATCTCCGCTATCTAATCGAATTCCCTTTAAACTTTCGCCACGTTTTTGCATTTCCTTACCTACAGTAATAGCATTCGGAACACCGCTTTTTAACGTGTTGTACGTATCCACCAGCAAAACACAATCATTTGGGCGAATCTCGGCAAAATCACGGAATGCAGTAATTTCATCATGATATCGCTGAATGAAGGAGTGGGCCATTGTGCCGGAAATTGGAATTTTATAGTCGCGACCGGCCCGAACATTACTTGTGCCGTCGAACCCTCCGATAACGGCGGCCCTTGCTGCAGAATAACCGCCTGTTCCGGGAGCTCGCCTCAAGCCAAAATCCACAAGCTTTCGATCACCTGCTGATATTCTCATGCGACTGGCTTTGGTGGCAATTAATGATTGATAATTTAGAATGTTCAGAAGAATGGTTTCAAGAAGCTGAGCTTCAATTATAGAGGATTCCACAATTACGGTGGGACGAGTAGGAAATGTTAAATCTCCTTCTTCGGGGGCATAAATATTTCCCCGAAACCGAAAATTTTTCAGGTATTGAAGGAAACCATCATCCATACCTTCCTCTCGCAGGAACTCAATATCTTCGTCTTCAAAACGAAGTTGTTCTACGGCTTCAAGTAAATCTTCAAGTCCTGCAAATACAACATACCCTCCTTTAAATGGATATTTCCTGAAAAAATAATCAAAAATAGCTTTTTCATCGTTTAGTCCATTATTAAAATAGACCTGAGACATGGTAATCTGGTATTGATCTGTATACGTTGCTGTATAATCAAACATATCCTTCTGGTTTTAAAGAAAGTTTTTACGTCTCTATAAGTTCACTTAAGTGGGAAGCGTACTCATCCAGCCATGCCTGAAAACCCTTTAACTCAGGATTTAATTCTTTTGAAAAAGCCACGTCTCTGGTTGAATTACAGGCTTCATCAAAATCGCGGTAGAATTGAAACATATTTCCTAAATCATCTGCCCCCTGAAAACCGAGGTTTCGGAATTGATCCGGAGTTAATTCATTGTAGATAATCTCTTCTCCAATTTTATCAGACATCATTGCCACCATTTCCCTGCATGTTAGCTGGTCGCCTGCTACGCCCACTGTTTTGGCAATCATTTGGGTTCCTTTTTTGAAGATGCCATACGCACATTTCCCGATGTCATCAGCCGAAATGCCCGCCATTTTCTTGTCACCCATTGGAAATGAAATAGCTAGATTTCCGTTTTCATCTCTTTGCGGCCCAAGCCCGAAGTGAATCATGTTATCCCAATAGAAAGAAGCGAGCATAAATGTAGTTGGAACACTTCCTGCAATGAAGAATTGATTAGCTTCGCCTTTGGCATCAAAATGAGGCACTTTGTAGTTCTGCTGAAGGGTTGGCATTTGATCGCTGTCATGCGGAACCCACATTCGGGTGTCTTCCAGCGTTGACCAAATGACGTGTTTCAATTTCTCTTCTTTAGCGGCTTTCGCCATATCCCGAACCTGATTGAACTCTTTTTCGGGTGAAAAATGCTCCCAAAAAAAGGTGACAAAATAGGCACCGTACGCTCCTTCAAGTGCTTTTCTGATGTCTTCATAATTATTGATGTCAGCGCTAACAACCTCAGCCCCGGAACCTGAAAGTGCTTTTGCTTTTTCTGATGAAGGATCTCTTGTAACCGCCCTCACCGAAAATTCACTGTTATTGTCATTTAGAATTGCATGTGCTAATCCTCCACCTTGTGATCCCGTAGCTCCAAATACAACAACTGTTTTTCTTTTCTGCCATTGAACCCTCCCATTATTTTCTCTCTTGATCTTTTTCTCTTACATCTAAGCCTACACTTTTATCAACTGTAAATTTGAAAGGATATTTGATAAAATTTTCAGTTTTTATTTACCTGTTTCATATTTAAAAATTTCTTCGATTGATAATTTAAACAGTCGCGAAATTTTGAATGCAAGAGGTAAACTCGGGTCGTATTTATCGGTTTCAATTGCATTTACTGTTTGCCGTGATACATCGAGTGCATTTGCTAAATCTAACTGGGTCCATTCACGTTCTGCACGAAGAACTTTCAATCTGTTTTTCATTGCAGTTTCCTCAACCCCGCGAATACTGCAACCAGATAGGCAAGAGCAAAGAGCATTACAACATGACTAATTTCTGCGTTAAATGAGATGAGATTGGTTGTGTCTAATAAGGAATAACTTAATCCGCCCACAATTCCAACACCAAGCGATATCCCCATTGCCTCAAGTTGAACTTTCTGCATCATTTCATCGGTAGTTTTCAAGTGGTGAATATTCGATACAATCATCCCTATCCCCACACTTAGATTAATAAGAATGGCGATGATAGTTAAAAGTGTGGACTCCCATAGAAGAAGAGAGCCAAAAGTTGCCAGCACCATTGTAAGTACCCAGAGAGCCGTCCACTTTGCGAGGTGTATAGTTGATTTTCGAGTTTGCAAACTCCATTCGCCGGTTTGAATTTTAGATTCATTCATGTGTTTAATTGTTTTTATTGTTAAGTTTACTTTACATATAATAGAGCTATTCCGACTTTAATGTCAAGCTTCCTTTACAAATAAAATTCCTTGCTTAAATGTGCTGTTTGAATGTTACGTTTGTGTGATGATTTCGGAAAATGTTAAATTGATCTTGTTACATATTATATAAAGCCTACGCATATGACATTTGATGGACATTCCATATTAATTGTAGAAGACAACAAGGATCTTTTGAACCTGCTAAAGATCAATTTATCTGATCAAGGTTATAAAATAATTACCGCACAAGATGGTATTACCGCCCTTGATTTATATCACAGCCAACAGCCGGATCTGGTTATTCTTGATATTATGATTCCCAAAATGGATGGACTTGATGTTTGTAAAGCCATCAGAAAAGAGAATCGCACAATTCCTGTCTTAATGCTTACTGCAAAGGCAGAGGAGCTGGATAAGATACTTGGACTTGAAATAGGTGCGGATGATTATATGACCAAACCTTTTAGTGTAAGGGAACTTCTTGCGCGAATAAAAGCAATTTTCAGGCGGGTTGATTTAAGCAAGAATGGTGAAGAAAATCAAAAAAAAATGTTAACCTTTGATGATTTGGTTATGGATACATCAAAACGTAAGGTTACCATTGGAAATGAATCTATAGAACTAACAAGTAAAGAGTACGATCTACTTCTCCTGTTTTTTACCAATCCCGGAAAGGCTTATAGTCGGGAGGAGTTATTAAATACAGTTTGGGGATATAGTTACGAAGGATATAGCCATACCGTGAATTCTCACATTAACAGACTGCGCAGCAAAATTGAAAATGATCCATCGGAACCACATTATATTCGAACGGTTTGGGGTGTTGGGTACAGATTTGCAGATTTAGAAGAGAGCCAAAACTATGCGTAAATTTTATTTTAAAATAGCAGCTACTTTTTCAGTTATCCTTATTCTGTTCGGTGTGGTGGTTGCATTTGTAACAACTCAGGCTTCAGCAGATGTTGTACATGAAGCTATCCAAACTACAAACAGAGATTTGGCATCTATTTTGGCTGAAGATTTTCAGCCTATGCTTCGCGAGGCTTTTAGCCAGGAAGAGATAGAAGAAAAACTGACCGAAATGAGCGGAAAAAATCCTCAATTTGATTTTTATCTGCTAGGTACCGACGGTTCAATAAAAAGCTTCATTCCTGCATCAAAAGAAAAAATTTCTTTGGAGAAGGGTTTAGTGGATACAAAGCCTTTAGATGATTTTATTGCCGGGAAATCACTTCCTATTTTGTCAAATGATCCACTGAATCCCGGTCAAAAGAAGCCGTTTAGTGTTGCTAATGTTAGCATTATGGGGTCGCAGGGATGTTATTTATACGTGGTATTGGAGGGCGATCAGTTCAGTAGGGCAACTGCCATGATATCCAATAGTTATATCACTCGAAGTTCTCTCATTATCATTGGAATTGCATTAATGATTGGTCTTGTGGTTGGATTGTTTCTGTTTTCACACCTTTCCCGCCGGCTCGAAAAAATAAAAAATACTGTAACGAAATTTGAAAGGGGTCAGCTAACAGAGCGTATTATCGTTGAAGGAGAAGACGAGCTTGCAGATTTATCTGTATGTTTTAACCGTATGGCCGATTCAGTGGTCGACAACATGAAGGAGGTGCAGAAGGCAGATAAAATGAGACGCGAGCTGGTGGCGAATGTCTCTCATGACCTGCGAAGTCCATTGGCCTCTATTCAGGGATATATTGAGACAATTGAGATGAAGGGTGAATCCATCTCAAAGGAGGAGCTTCGAAGTTATTTCACAACGGTTCTTGGGAATACCCAAAAATTGAACCGAATGATTGATGATCTGTTTGAACTTACCAAATTAGATACGGATCACATCAGGCCAAATCTTGAAAATATTTCTATGGCGGAACTGGTTCAGGATTTGGTTCAGCAGTTTAAACCCATAGCGGAAAAAAAAGGAGTGCGGCTTGCGGCTCAATTCCCGGGAAATCCAAACTCCCTTATTGAGGCGGATATCAGTATGATGAACAGGGCGATCACAAACCTGATTGATAATGCAATTAACCATACACCTGCCGGTGGGGAAGTGACGGTTTCATCTATACAAAATGGAAGGGATATTGTGCTTGAAATTGCTGATACCGGAGTTGGGATACCTGAGGCAGATCTTCCATATATTTTTGAACGTTTTTACCAGGTGGATAAAAGCCGTACAGAGAATAATGGTGCCGGACTCGGCTTGGTCATAGCCCAAAAGATTTTCAATCTACACGGCGCTGAGGTTACCGTGCAAAGCTCAGTAAATCAAGGGACTACTTTTCGAATAAATCTAACCAGTAGTATGTAAGCTGATTTGGGTTTGAGTTGTGTACGCCAAGCTGGAGAGTTGGTCATTGTTAGATGATCATGTAAGGGGAGGTTTATTGAAGGTAATGATAAGTATAAACCAATCTTAATAGATGTTGATTGACTCCCCCCTGACATCTTGATGCTGTCCATAGACATGTTTAAATAATTTACTCTTACCTTATAGGCTGACACTAATACGGAGTCAACCGATGAACAATAAACCTATCAAACCTGTAGTGACAGCTTTAAACTTGGAGTAGTTAGGCGTGTAGCAAATGGTGAATTAACGAAAGAATTTAGAACACCTGGAGTAAGGGATTAGCGGTAACAATTCTATTCTCGAATGGATGAAAAAAATTCGGATATTATAGTGATGCAGACATTCACTTACCTATGGCAGAATCATACGACAATATGGACCCTAAAGAATTAAAAAAGAAGGTACGCCAGTTAGAAAAACAGCTTCAGAACGAACGCATCCGCTCAGAGTTTAATCAAACAATGATTGATGTCGGCGAAGGTGAACTCGGTATTTCCATTCGGAAAAAGTCCGACACCAACTCAACCGATATTAATACGCCGCAGCCTATCGGGTGCCTATGCGCCTGATTGCTGAGTGGATTGGTGTGTGAGCCGGACAGCAGTATAAATTTCAAACACGGACCAATGCGGTGAGATAATGATAATGCTTTCGGTAATTTTAGCCAGCTTAAATGAGAACCATTTGATAGTAAATAACATAGAGGCCGGCAAGGATAAGGAGCCCGCCGGTCAATCTTTCCATATAAGGGAGAATTTTTCTGAGATACTTCATAAGAAAATCCCGTGCAAATGTGGAAAGTAAAATAGTTATTATCATCATAATACTGATACCTACAAAGTAAGCGCCAATATAAGACGCTCCCTGCATAGCAGATGGTGCAGCCATTGCTTGGGTTGCCACAACCAAAAACAGAGGGAATAAACAGCCTAGCGCCCCAATAGCGTAAGCCATTCCAAAAACAAATGCTTCAGCGGTTTCAGAGCGTTGGTGGGTGCTGTTCATATTGATGGAGAAAGAAAAGCTTTTGCCCAACATCATCAATAATCCAAGGAGAATTAACACAGAGCCCATACCAATGGTAATCCACTTCATGTAAACTTTTAGCACTTGAGCGGCCACAATAATCATGCCGCCGGCAATAGTATAGATCAACAAAATACCCGCGATACTTAAAAAAGAAAGTTTTAAGCCGCGGATTGTTTTTGTGGAAAGGGTGGGCTGAGATTCTTCACTTCGGGAAACAAAAGCAAAAATGTACCCGGGTAGAAGGGCAACAGCGCAAGGCGCGAAAAAAGCTACAACGCCCTGCATAAATGAAAAGTAAACAAACTCTTCCATAGAATTAGATAGTCAAAAGGCTGTCAAATAATTCCCTGTACTCGGCTTCATTCAATGCCTCACCTTTTTTCATGAACTCTATATAACCGTCTCTATTTACGCCTACTGTGGTTGCTTGAGCTCCTACTCCAAAATCGAGCATAATATCAGGATGGCCAACGGTGCTTGGGAATGTAAATCCTTCCTTTTCAGCGAGTTTAGTCATTACTTCAGTGTTATCCGTAGGATCAATACTAATGGCTACAATAGTTAATCGATCTTCGTATTCAGGATAAAGCTTTGAAAGTACAGGCCAGTTTCTTGCGCAAGTTGGGCACCATGATGCTGTAAAGTAAACAACAAGAGGTTTTTCATCAGCCAAAGATCCTTGTAAGCTGATTGTTTCATTGGAAATGGTGGTAACTTCAAAATCTGGCGCCTTTGTTAATTCAGTCTGTTGCTGAGGAGTATCAGAGGCACATGAAGAAAGAAGTGCTATTGTGAGAACAGCCGTCATTATAAAAAATGGTATTTTTGTCATGGAAATGTAGTTTTCTTATTGATTGAGAATTAGGTTATAGTTTACCTTTTCTGTTTGGCAATTTTGTAACAGAAGTTAAACATGTGAAATAAATCTGATTTCTGAGATATGCTAACTATTAAAAATAAAAGACACTTGAGGTGATCCAAGTGTCTTTTAATTGCGGTAAAATTTAAGCTTAATTAGCTGCGCCGCCAAATAGATCTTTATTGACAATAAAGATAAGTGGTATTGCATAAAGCAAATGTCTTAGCATGGAACCGATGGCCATGCCTACTCCCATATTGATCCCGGCAACACCGGCACCTAATAGCGGAAACATGAAGAACCAGACTAATGCAACGGTTTCAGCAGCCATAAAAAGAATCGGCCTTGTCCATGTTGGGCCAAAGAGTGAGGGTGCTATTCCCGCATATAAAACAGCAAGAAGTGCACCGTTACTGTAGTGTCCAAACACTCCATAGGCTAAACCTAATCCGGTTTTTTCACCTAATAAGGCCGGTATATCCCACCAGCCCATTCCCATTACAAGCCCGAATAGATCGAACAAAATAGTTCCTAAAACACCTGCAATTATCGCTTTCGACCAGTTAATTTTATGCATATTCCCCCTTAGCTTACTTTTTCTGTGAGTTCAGGAGCAGCGGGAAAATCAACCGGTATTTCTGTTACATTATGTAATAAGTTGGTGGTTGCTTTCTCACCAATATTGACAATGGCATCTACAAGGTTTTCTTTTGTATAACCTGCTTCGAAGAAGTTTTGGAGCACTTCATCCGAAATTTTGCCGCGGTTTTCAGCGATCGCTTTTGTTAATTTGGCAAGGGCATCGAACTTTTCGTTAAAGGGAGCTCTTCCATTACGGATTTCCATGGTTTGATCTTCGGTAAACCCATTCATTTTACCCAGTGCTGTATGGGCGGCCAGGCAGTAGGTACATCCATTCACCTGGCTGGTTATAAGGTTAATCACTTCTTTTTCTTTGGTATTGAGTGATGTTTTACCATTGGCAAAAGTGAGGTAACGAGCTGGAGCATTGTCAGATAATGCGTAAGTAGCATAAATATTAGGAACGAAATCGAGCTTTGATTTCAGGTCATCAAAAATTCCCTTGTTTTGATCAGATACTTCGTCGCGTGTTGGTACTTTGAAAGGTCTCATAATTATATGTATTTAATTATTAGTTGTTTGCTTATTTCATATTAATATTAGCAAACTACCGACCAGTAAAAATGGAAGTACTTCACAAATAATTGTTAATTCTTCCCGATCGTGTGATTTTCATTTAGTTTTCTGAACTTACTAGTAGTAAGCCCAACTTTTTTTTTAAATAACTTGCTAAACTGAGCAGGGTCGTTATATCCTAATTCCATTCCAATTTCTTTTACTGTTTTGTCAGTATATAGAATCATTCTTTTTGATTCAATAATTATCCGCTCATGAATTACCTCAAGTGGTGTTCGATCTGAATTTTTGCTGAACACATTCGCAATTGTTTTCGGTGATTTATACATCAAATAAGCATAATCTGACACAGATTTTTTTGTTTTAAAATGTTCTTCAACTAAAACATTAAAATGGCGAATAAGATCTATTTCTGATTGATTATTTCCATTTTTTACAAACTGTTTGTTGGCGAGACGAGTGCATCGAATGATGAATCGTTTGAGTAAAATTCGCAGCATCTCTTCCCGGCCTGTTTCTTTAATATCAAATTCCTCAACCAAGACTGAAAACAATGTTTTCAGTCTTTGAGATTCAACAATATCAAGGGTAAGGGTAGGGGAAAAGTTAGATCCAAAGAATAAAAGGCCATTACAAGAGACTTCGCTGTCATATGTATGGATACAGTAGAATTCCCGGTTGAATATCAGGAATTTTAAACCATCGGTTGAATTGTCAATATGTAAATGATGCAGATAAGTAGTACATAAAATCTGATTTGGATCTATAATCTTGTTCTGTTCATCAACAAGAATATCCACGGCTGCGCTTCCATCATTCCATATAAACATAAGCATCTTTCCATGATTCATCAGTTCGGGAGTGAATTCAGTGGAGGCTACAAACTTAGCACCGATTTCATGATTCTCGTAAGTTTTAATCATATGCGCAGAATGCAGAAAGATGGTTACTCAAAAATTTTTGTATCCGGATAAAATACCATCCAGGCAAATGCAAAATAATCTCCATATGTCATGGTTTCAAGCTGTTCCCCTTCCATTGGGCCTGAAATTGCCTTCCCTGTAATAGACCATACGCTATTTGTTTGAGTATCCTTTATAACATCATCTTCATAAATAAACTCGAGAGTTTCTCCATTTATTTTTCTTGAGAAAACTCCTGTTGCGCCATCATCTCGTGATTGATGAATTGCACGGTTATCCAATGCAGAGGCCATTCCTTCCAGGTGGAAAACTACTATTGGTTGATCAGAAATGATATCATTTAAGACTTTTTTATCTGCTGTGATGGAATAGCGATAAGCAATCTGTTCATTATCGTGGCGTACACCAACCAGTTTTTCCATGGGCGGAAGTTTGTCGGAAATATCATCTTTATCCATTAAAAAAGGCCTCTTATCAATATCATCATAACCGGCATAAGGGTTTTCGCCATAATTTCGTCGGTGTCCGGTATTTTTTGAAAGGACTGGGGAATTGGGATAAGATTTACGGAATTGTTCAAAAGAAATTAACTGACTGGGAACAACGGTTAGAAACTCGCCGGTATAATCACCCACTAAAGCCTCTCCGGAAAACTGTTGCCAAAAACTTTCAGTTTCTCTGTCGTACATAATCATATCAGAATGGCGAAGCAGGCCTGAAACACCAAATTCGTGGGTTTCTCCATCAATTCTTCGATCAAATACAATAGCGGAATAGCAAAGGGGGCAGAAAGTTACAGCAACCGGTATACCACCTAATTGATCATTAACAATTTCGTGCCACATTAGAATTTGTATTGGATATGCTCTTGCCTCTCCATTTATTTCAAGGGCAATTACGGGTTCCCGATCCTTAAGCCATTTTTCAGCCTCTCGTTGAGAAACAAAATCTGGGTTATCGATAGATGGAATCCCATCCTTCCCGGGGCCTCCATGCATTAGCTCATTCAGTTCAATGCTTCTATTATCAATATCTGTGCTGAATCCTGAAAATCCCTGAGAGTATGCCTCTACTCCCATAAATACAAACAAGATTAGAGCTGGAAGTAATACGGTTGTTTTTTTCATAATGGTGTGTTTTTCTTTCTAATGAACTAAGAATTGAAAATAAGTCTGTAACAAAAGGATAAAAGCTTTATTAAATACAGTTAATTTACTGAGGAAACGTATTCTTCAGAGGTTTTCGTGTGCTTAAAACCATTCCCTCCTCACCTTCGTCATACTTTGCATGCCTAGATTCTCTTCGGTAAATATTTTTCTGTAACCTTTCGAAATACAATCAGTGTACCCTATTGAACAGCAAAACCTAACAAAAACAGTATTGGATTCGACGTCAGATATAGCACTTATGAATATGGTGAAAAATGGAGACCTGGATAAACTGGGGCTGTTGTTTGAACGATATCATCACCGCTTGTTTGGGTTCTTTTACAGATTGACCTGGTGCAAGAATAGCAGTGAGGATCTGGTTCAGGGAGTTTTTGAGAGGATTTTGAAGTACAGATCCAGCTACAACAGCAATGGAGAATTCTCCACCTGGATTTTCAGCATCGCCCGAAATCAATTCCACGATTATTACCGAAAAAATGGGGCTGATGTAGTTGAGCCAAAAGAACTGGATTGGGATTCATTGCCGGGTGAGGAGCTGCCGGAAAATGAGCATCGTGATGAAGATTGCACAAAAAGGCTGATTCGTCAGGCTCTTCAGCAATTGGATGCAGAAAAAAGAGAGGTTTTAATTCTTAGCCGATTTGAAGGACTTAAATACACTGAAATTGCAGAAGTGATGAATTGCACTGAAGGAGCAGTAAAAGTTCGGGTATTCCGGGCACTTAATGAATTAAAAGATATTCTCACAGATTTGAAAAAGAAGGAAGAAATATGATGGATGAAACATACACAGATTTAATTGTCGGGCATCTGCAGGGAACACTCAGCAGAACAGAAAAGGAACAGCTTCAGATACTGATAGATAACGGGCTTATTGATTCAAAAGAGTTGAATGAGCTAAAAAAAACGTATCTGGAGATCGGATCATTGGATGTGCCGGAGGTTCCTTCAAACAGCAATCTTCACGACCGGTTTTATTCAATGCTGGAAGAG
>JBGTFX010000002.1:0-5440 GCA_041747055.1 Balneolaceae bacterium | reverse complement strand
ACTTTGTAGTTATAGAACATGGTTACAATTAATAATTCATTTGGCGCTATTTCACTGGCCGTAATGAATCTGCCAAAATCATCCTCGATTTTCCACTTCACTTTACCATCTGCCATCGATGACATTAATAGAATATCCTTGTCTTGTGCATTGCGACCGGAGATCAAAATGCCATTTGCCTGATATAATATTTTCTGATCTGTTATACTACTTATTCCTGCATTTCCTCCATCGAACTTAATTTCCCCTGAGAATGGATCAAGGATGCTGATGTTGTTGCCATTGTTTATCATAAGCAGTGCGGAAGATCCTAATTGCTTTACCTTATCTGGCGTTAGTAGTCCCAACTTGCTATTTTTCCACATCACTTCACCCTTCTCAGGATCAATACCTGCAAGACCTTGCGATGTGCCTACCACGTAATTTCCGAGTGATGTCACCATTTGCCAGCTTACTCCTTCGGGAAGAGTTTTGGACCACAATGGTTTTACTTGCTGTGCATATCCTGTGTTAATGCAGAGGATAAATAGGAGTAATAAATGAATAGATTTTTTCATTGGTTAGTTAGTTAAGTGAGTAAGATACCCAATAATGATGCCAAGCCAAAATGACTAAGCTAATTGTTCGTCTGTCCACGACAGCATGATTTTGAGCTCGCGCCCAACGTTTTGCGCATATGACTTGTGGCGGTTTTCGAAGCTGTTTTTCTTTCAACCTAGGAATCTCAAATCGAAGCCGAAAATTCGAATTTACCACTATTCCCGCCATAAGTTGTATGCGCTGTTGGCATCAGTTTTTAATATATTTATAAATAATATTATATGTTTTGTCAACCAGTTTTTCTTTAAAAAGGATGTCGTTATGTGTGAAAATTACCAAACTTAAAGGTCTTTTAAATTCAAAAATAGACCAATTGTTAACACCATAGCCAAGTCCTGCCGATACTGCTAAAGAATCGGTTACTTCCCAGCCCATTGTATAGGATGATTTTTTTCCTTTTAAAGTTTGCATATTCGCAGAGTGTAATTCGATATCCATAGAAATGGGCTTAAATATTAGTTGGTGTGAAGTTTTGTTTAAGATATTGTGCTGCCTTAACGCAATTAGATATTTTGAATAATCATCAAGATTAGTATAGAGACCAGTTGGGCCAACTATAATATGGGAAAAATCGTCAGGATCGTTCGAAACCCAGTTCCCAACACTATCCTTTTCATAAAAAATGGCCATATTGGGTATTCTTCCGACATTTTGATTGTTTACGAAATAGGTGCTATCCATACCTATTCTATCAAAGACAACTTCTTTCATATACTCTGAAAACGGGCTCCCGCTGACATCTTCTATAAGTCTGACAAGAACACAATAAGCACCGTTGTTGTATTCAAATTGTGTCCCGGGATTAAATCTTGTAACATTATTATTTTTATACCAATTCATTATGTCATTCAGTGTCATATAATCCGTAGAATTCCAGTTTTGGTGAATTATCCAGTCAGCATCTTCAATTCCGGATGTATGGGAAATTAACTGCTCAATTGTTACACTCTTGAAAATTGGATAGGGAAAGTATTTATATACGGTATCTGTTAATTGAATTTTACCTTCTTGTCCCAAATTAAGGATACCAAGAGCTGTAAATTGTTTAGTCAAAGAAGCGGAATAAAAATTTGTTTTGCTGTTCGCCTTTTCTCCATTTTCAATATTCCTCAGTCCGTATGCCTTTTTAATAATATCTCTATTATTGTACATTATCAAAATGGCGGCGGCCGGTCCATCATGGCTATAATATAAATTAAACAAAGAATCTATTTCAATTTCGAGTAACCTGTTATCCTCTAATACCTCGTTATGATTTTGCTTTGATTCTCTACATGAAATCAAAATTAGCCCTATAAGTAGAAGAAGTATATAGTTTTTCATTTTACTACAATTGATGCCAACGGCCAGCTAAAATCCGTAGGCTTGCCGTTTTTAATACCTGTAAAAGTATGGGTTCAAATGCTCTTTGAAAATAGCTCATATGCCTATGGATTTTTAGCATTTGTTACCAGCTTTTTCTTAATGGTTATGACTTTCTAAATGTTGTCTTAATAAATCCTTTCCATAGTCATTTCCATTAGGTGTTCTAACCACGGTATGGATGTGATTTTTTGAGGGTTTCCCGTCATCTGAATTTGGTATGCCAACAACCCTCTGGTGATCAAACTCAATTAACACAACTGGACTGTGAATGCGGTAATAAAATACTGCATCTTCTGTCGTCTCTCCTACCCATGAAAACCAAGTGTTATCAGTATGAAGGGTCACTTCTTCCATTTTTATTTGTTTGTGCCCTTCTCTCATATTACTGATATATTGTTCTATCAAATTCAACAGTTTGTTCTTTTGCCGGTCAGTTAAATTTGAAGCCGGTATTCCCTCATAATTTAGAATTAAATTATCCTTGTTTGCTTCGGCAATATTATTATTGGAAGTTTTTATTCGTGAGATAGTGGCTATTGCCTGTTGTTCAGCTGATAATGATTGCATAAATGCCAACCCTAGGTTTTGTTCATCTTGAAATAAGGAATTACCCTTATATTTTCCAGTTGTAGTAATAATTGGTTCCCCTCCCATGAACACTGGAGACATAACCACTTGATCTCCTAAAACGAAATAATTAATTACTAAATGATGACCATCTAATTGCCAACCCCAGGGTTCTGTTAAGGAGGGTTTGCCCATAACGGTAAAGAAGTAAAGCTCTTCATCATAATCATTTGACCCATTGTTAAGTTCTTTGAGTGTTTGGTCAGTTTTCATAATGTCTTTACTAAGCTGTAGCCCTTTAGCACTTAAGGATACTTGCATTAAATCAAATGCTGATTTTTTTTGTGACAATGTCATCTCTTTTAAACTAACTCCTTGACGATCATATATGCCATTGTCTACATTACACCATTTTCTCCATTCTTGATCATTCAATTCAAATATTGTTCGAGTTAATTGTTCAGATTCCAGCATGTTTAAGAATTGAGTAGCTGCCTCAACGATAGGAGCAGTTGAAACATTTGTCGCTTTGATTGGGAACAAGTTTTCGAAAGTGTCAATTTCGTTGAAGATACCTCGGTAAGGTTCTTTCAGCGCATCAGCTTCCATTTTAGCAAACCGTTCCTTGACAGGGTTGACTTCCTTATCTCCACTAGTGTCTTGACTTGCAGGTGGCGAGCAAGCGTAAAAGACTATTATTAATATTAAGATTTTTCTCATGATGTTGTGGCTTAGTAATTACGTATGAATAACGCCACCAGATAAACGAAGAATCCTGAAAGTGCTACAATATAGGGCTTGTATTCACGATGATTGATTTTGTCCCAAAAAATCAACCCTACTAAGATCAAATTAATTGAACCCCATGTAATCATGGTTCCCCAAAAACCACTAATATCCGTCCAATGGAATAAAATTCTTGCCAAGGTAGGGCCAATAAATATCAAAGTAATCGCTATCATGTACCGCATATGATAGGCGATGTTTTTTTTATTTCTAATGGCAAGTGTGTAAAAAAGTAATAATAATCCAGCGTCAAAAATAGGATTTATGACTGAAGCTATTCCATCAAAATCTCTAGTAATTAATGGCACGAACGTAAGGATTAGAAGGGGAAAGACGATGTAAGAAACCTTGCCGAATAACCGATGCATCTTGTATTTCTTATATCTGATTAAAAGAGGTTGTGAGATTAGTAGTCCAATCCAAATAGAAGATACGGCCGCATGAAAATGAATGTAACCGTCTATGGTTACGTCAATATCAGGTGACCTGATAATATAGGATTTATAAAATCCAATAACAGCCATGGGAATTAATAGGAGGAATAGAAACCCTATATTTTTGTAGTGTTTTTCCATTTAGTTCGTGGTTGTTAAAGCAGATTGGTTAATTGCTGGTAACGTTCGGCGGTATGCACTGTACCGGTGAACGGAGGGTTGTTTTCTTTTTAAAGTTAAAGCTAATTAAATAAAATATTTTTCTTAATTGCGATTTACCAGGTATAGTGTATACCGTTTGTTAGCGGCAGGTTTTTATTTGTTACTATACATTTTCCAATTCAATTTAATTTCTGTCGGTTTTTCATACTCTGTAATTTTTTGCATTATTGACTTTTTATGTTCAGCACCAATTAAAAATACTGCTTGATTATATTGATTTTCTTTGCTGAAGTTGTAAATATTATGAATCATTGCATTTTCGCGGTTGTCGTGTTGTTCTGTGTGAAATAATTTGTAAACATTAAGCAGTCTATCCTTCTGTATTTCAGAGTCCATAATGTTTTTTTCTAGGACTTCCTTTCTCTCTAAAAAGTCTAAAAATTTATCACTATTTAGATAACAGAACCCTTCCTGTGTTATCAAAACCTCTTTCTCATTATCTAACTTTCTATAATCTTCGTTTTTAAAGAATGTAGAAAACATAAAGAGAATTTCGTCTTGGTGTTTGGATAATTTTGGTGTTACATCAATATCGACAGGTAAAATTTTAACATTATAGTTTTGTTTATATTTTTTGATACATTTTACTTCGAGAGGCATTTCTGGTGGTTGCCGATTGCGCAAAATGCTATTGGCATAATATAAATCAAACGAATCGCCAAAATACATGTCAAAATAATGGCTTGGCAGTTCATCAAAAATCACTTCGGGATTTATAGATTCAAGAATTTTATATAATTCATTATGATTACATCTTCCATTTTCCGAATGTATAGTACTGATAAGAGAAATGTTGTACATATGATTTTAAGAAGTCTATACAAATTAAAGTTAATGGTCTTTAAATTGACGAACCGATTTCAATTTGCCATTGGTAAACTCAATAGTAAATTCATCAACATATCTATTAGTCCCTTTATATTTCCACGTTTCGATAACTTCTCCAAAACCATAATCATTTACGTCGGTTGATTGTGGACGTCCCATTAAAATCTGCACGGAATCTTTTGACATATATGTATGTAATTTTACAATACCATTTTTTGTGGTGAGCTCAAAGGATTGGATATTTTTTTGGTAATTTTCATCCGCATCGGATTCGTCTAAAAATTGTTTCATATTTTTTAATGCCTGCACTTGGATTTCTTCTCTTAATTGATTTTCTTCTGTATTATTCAATGTTCCGATAATATACAATACTCCAACTGTACAGACTGCTCCAAGTACAAACCCTAACGCTATTTTCAAAAATGTATTCATATTGCTAATTTTTTTGTCCTTTTCAAAATTATTCTTCATTGCATAGTTGTTGTCCACAACTTGCCGCTAACGGTCAAGTATAAGCGTAGTGCGGGATTTCGGAGCGATTCACTGTCCGCCCGCACCACACTTTGATAGATGCCAAAATACTCAATTTTAGCCATTCAGCCCGCATTATCGCTTATACAATGTTGTAAGCAGTGTTT
>JBGTFX010000001.1:0-3243 GCA_041747055.1 Balneolaceae bacterium | reverse complement strand
AAGAATATGAAGCATTGATACAGGTAGCCGGTAAAATTGGCTCGTATTCTCACCTGATCTGGTCAACAAACACCGAAGATCCCGAGCTTGGCAAATTGCTTCAGGAAGCGAGCGAAATGGGATCGGACCTGAGCCAAAAACTAGTCTTTTTTGATGTAGAGTGGTTAAAACTGGATGATCGAAAAGCAGAGAAATGGATTCAGTCTGAAGAGCTTTCATCGTGGAAGCATTACCTGGAAACATCACGCAGATATAAAGAGCACACACTAACCGAGGAAGCAGAAAAAGTGATGAGTGCGAAATCTGTGACCGGCCGAGCTGCATGGAACCGGTATTTTGATGAGACTCTTGGCGCGGCAAGATTTGAGTTTGAAGGCGAATCTTTAACCGAGCAGCAGGTATTGAGCAAACTCCACAGTCCGGATCGGGAGTTAAGAAAAAAAGCCCATAAATCGCTGACCGATACATTTGAAGATCACACCCGATCACTGACGTTTATCTTTAATACAATTCTTGCCGACAAACACACCAACGATAAACTTCGCGGGTATGATGACTGGATATCATCAAGGAATTTGGCCAATCAAACCGATAAAAAAACTGTAGACTCACTCGTGAGTGCTGTAACAGGAAACTACCACCTGGTACAGCGTTATTATAAGCTGAAGAAAAAATTATTGGGCTATGATACTCTCTACGATTATGACCGGTATGCTCCAATTGCGAAGACAACAACAAAAATAAGCTGGGATGAAGCGCAGAATATAGTGTTGGATGCGTACGGGGATTTTCATCCGGAAATGAGAACGATCACTGCAAAGTTTTTTGATGAAAACTGGATTGATGCGGCCATTAAGCCGGGAAAAAGGGGAGGAGCTTATTCAGCAAGTACAGTTACCTCTGTCCATCCTTATGTATTCATGAATTATGATGGTCAGCTGCGTGATGTACAAACTTTGGCTCACGAATTAGGTCACGGAGTTCATCAGTATTTAGCACGTAAACAGGGGGAACTTCAATCATCAACTCCGCTCACCACGGCTGAAACGGCATCGGTATTTGGAGAAATGCTCGTATTTAATAAATTGATGAGTAAACTTGATGATCCCAATGAACAGTTGGCACTGCTGATGAGCAAAATCGATGATACCATTGCGACAGTATTTCGGCAAATTTCGATGAACCGGTTCGAAGACCGTATTCATAATACGCGCCGCGAAGAAGGAGAGCTGACAACCGAACAGTTTTCTGATTTATGGTTTCAGACACAGGAAGAAATTTACGGGGATTCCATTGAATTGACAGACGAATATAAACTGTGGTGGTGCTATATTCCTCATTTTCTGCATACGCCGGGTTATGTGTATGCATACGCTTTTGGCGAGCTTCTTGTACTTGCGCTGTATGATTCGTATACATCTAATAAAAATGGATTTGCTGATAAATATTTGGGACTTTTGGAAGCGGGTGGGTCTGACTGGCCACACAACTTAATAGCAAAAATGGATATTGATATTCGGGACGAAAACTTTTGGAACCGCGGTCTTTCACTGTTTGAATCGATGGTTGAAAAAGCAGAAAACCTTGCCGAACAGATTGATAATTGAAATCAACTAACACATGTCTATAAAACGAGAAGAAAAAGCTCTGCTCGAGTTCAAGCACATCATGGATGATGTTGTGCATCTTTTACGAAAATCTACGGAAGCTGAAACGGTATATATGTATTGGGTAAATCGCTCAAGACAGCAGTTTGTTCTTGAAACGAGCTCAACTACGCTGCCGAACGTAATGTTTCAGGACAGGATCAATTTTGAGCAGATGTATTTACGCGAATATATCGACATCACTAAAACTGTGCAGCTTCGAGTGGGTACGGATGTTGAAAATGATCAGCTTCGTCATTATTACGATTTTGTGCCGATCAAAAATATTACGCTGATTCCGTTTGTAAACAATGGAGAATTGGTTGCCATCACCGGAATTGAAACAGAGCGCCCGCTGAATCTGCCCGATTTCCATGAGACCATTTCTGCTTATAGAAATGCACTGATTAATGTACTGAATACGTATTTGGAGCTTACGGATTTGCATGAAAATCAAAAAGAGTGGGTTGATTACGAAGAGTCTTTAACCCGAATTCTGCCCAAACATCACCGGGTTGATATTTTAGATTCGATGATGGAGGAGATGCAGCGGTTGCTGCCTTCGGGTGGAGTATCGGTTGTTTTGCGGGGGATGGATGTTTGGACTTCTGTATTAACCTCATCCGCTGCAAAAAAGAACCCATCAATTGGGTTGGCAGTAGAGGAGAAGTCGATGGTGAATGATGCTTTGCAAAAAGGAGAGCCTCAGTTTTCAATCCATTTCAATCAAAATCCCAAGCGAATTGCTACCGACGAGCAGCATACAGAAGGAGCCACGCTGGCAATTCCTTTGATCATTTCCGGCAGACGACACGGAGTAGTTGTAGCGTATGACGCCAACCCGCTCACGTTTAAAGAATCCACAAAACATCAGCTGATTAATCTTGCGCGAATTGCAACGCTATCCATACAGGTGAATTTGGGGAAAATACCGGTTCATGAAGATCTGTTTACTACAGAGTACGGAAGTTTTATTCCTGATCTGTGGGAGAAGACACTAGAGAAAGAAATCGTTCGAAAAGGATTAAGTGATCAAAACGTGTGGTTTGGTTTGATTACCATTGATAACATTCAAACCCTTCGATCGCGTTTACGACTTGAAGATCTAAAGAGACTGCAAAAAACGTTGGTAAAAATTTTGAATCCATCAAGATTAGGCTTCAATGGATATATTGGATTTAACAGTGATTACGTATTGACCTACCTGTTATTTAGCGAAGACCTTCATCAACATTCAGAGTGGATGAGGGCAGCTGAAGCCATTTTTAAAAAACCTGTAGAGCTTAGTGATGGTCAGAAAATCGATGTAGAAATTCGTTGCGGTTATACAAAGCTCGAGAAAAATGATAAAGACGTTCACGAGATCGTATCGAAAGCAAAAAAAGCACTTTCGACTGTAATTAATAAATCTGCATAATTTTATACAGGAATATGGCAAGATGTTTTTTGGTAATCATAGATGGTCTTGGTATTGGGGCACAGGAAGATGCGGAGGAGTATGGAGATAGAGATGCTCATACGCTGAGAAATGTGAGCGAAATTACAAAGGTCAAGCTGCCAAATTTTGAGGCAATGGGTTTGGGAAATATCGAGCCGC